>NZ_JBFWLF010000001.1:0-52160 GCF_050252275.1 Citrobacter sp.
GCGTCTGATCCTGAAAAAAGAGGCCACGGCGGACGACATTCGCCATGGCAACGGCATGCCGGAACTCGACATCAGCGAGACTACGCCACGCTTCGAAGACGCGTTTATCGATCTGCAGGGCGGTGCCGCAACCTCTGAATCGCCGCTGGGCGCCATTTTGCATACCGTAGAGGGAACGCCAGGCGAAACGGTGATTGAAGCGAAAGCGCTGACCAAGAAATTCGGCGATTTTGCCGCCACTGACCACGTTGATTTTGCCGTCCAGCGCGGAGAAATTTTTGGCCTGCTGGGCCCCAACGGCGCGGGAAAATCGACAACCTTTAAAATGATGTGCGGCCTGCTGGTGCCCACGTCCGGGAAAGCATTGGTGTTGGACATGGATCTGAAGGTCAGCTCCGGCAAAGCTCGCCAGCATCTTGGCTATATGGCGCAAAAGTTCTCGCTCTACGGCAACCTGACGGTGGAGCAAAACCTGCGCTTTTTCTCCGGCGTTTATGGTCTGCGGGGACGCGCGCAGAACGAAAAAATCGCCCGCATGAGCGAGGCGTTTGGTCTGAAGAGCATCGCTTCGCATGCCACCGACGAACTGCCGCTGGGCTTTAAGCAACGTCTGGCGCTGGCCTGTTCGCTGATGCATGAACCGGACATTCTGTTTCTTGACGAGCCCACTTCTGGTGTCGATCCCCTCACCCGCCGCGAGTTCTGGCTGCATATCAACAGCATGGTGGAAAAAGGCGTGACGGTGATGGTGACGACCCACTTTATGGACGAAGCGGAATACTGCGACCGCATCGGACTGGTCTATCGCGGGAAACTGATTGCCAGCGGTACGCCGGACGATCTGAAAGCGCAGGCCGCCGATGACGACACGCCGGACCCGACCATGGAGCAGGCTTTTATCCGGTTAATTAACGACTGGGATAAGGAGCATGCCAATGCGTAACCGCCTTCTCTCCTGGCGTCGCGTACGGGCGCTGTGCGTCAAAGAGACGCGGCAGATTGTCCGCGATCCCAGTAGCTGGCTGATCGCCGTGGTGATCCCACTGCTGCTGCTGTTTATTTTTGGCTACGGCATTAACCTTGACTCCAGCAAGTTGCGGGTGGGGATCCTGCTTGAGCAGCAAAGCGAAGAGGCGCTGGACTTTACCCATGCGATGACCGGTTCACCGTACATCGACGCCACCATCAGCGATAACCGCCAGGCGCTGATTGAAAAGATGCAGGCCGGACGTATTCGCGGTCTGGTGGTCATTCCGGTCGATTTCGCCCAGCAGATGGCGCGCGCCAACGACACCGCACCCATTCAGGTAATCACCGACGGTAGTGAACCCAATACCGCCAACTTCGTGCAGGGCTATGTGGAAGGGATCTGGCAAATCTGGCAGATGCAGCGAGCGGAAGATCGCGGAAAAACGTTTGAACCACTGATTGAGGTGCAAACCCGCTACTGGTTTAACCCGGCGGCAATCAGCCAGCATTTTATTATCCCGGGCGCAGTGACCATCATCATGACGGTGATCGGCGCGATCCTCACCTCGCTGGTGGTGGCGCGCGAATGGGAACGCGGGACCATGGAAGCGTTGCTCTCCACGGAAGTGACGCGCGCAGAACTGCTGCTGTGCAAGCTCATCCCCTACTACTTCCTCGGCATGCTGGCGATGCTGCTGTGTATGCTGGTGTCGGTGTTTATTCTCGGCGTCCCGTATCGCGGATCGCTTCTGCTGCTGTTTTTCATCACCAGCCTGTTTTTGCTCAGCACGCTGGGGATGGGACTTCTGATCTCCACCATCACCCGCAACCAGTTTAATGCCGCCCAAGTGGCGCTTAACGCCGCCTTTTTGCCGTCGATTATGCTGTCAGGCTTTATTTTTCAAATAGACAGTATGCCTGCGGTGATCCGCGCGGTGACCTATATTATTCCGGCGCGCTACTTCGTCAGCACCCTGCAAAGCCTGTTTCTCGCCGGTAATATCCCGGTGGTGCTGGTGGTCAACGTGCTGTTTTTGATCGCCTCAGCGGTGATGTTTATTGGCCTGACGTGGCTGAAAACCAAACGTCGGCTGGATTAGGGAGACGCGTATGTTTCATCGCTTATGGACGTTAATCCGCAAAGAATTGCAGTCGCTGCTGCGCGAGCCGCAGACCCGTGCGATTTTAATTTTGCCGGTTCTGATTCAGGTGCTTTTGTTTCCCTTTGCTGCAACGCTGGAAGTGACTAACGCCACCATCGCCATCTATAACGAAGACAACGGCAAGCATTCGGTGGAGCTGACCCAGCGCTTTGCCCGTGCTAAAGCCTTTACCCACATCCTGCTACTGAAAAGCCCGCAGGAAATTCAGCCCACAATCGATACGCAAAAAGCGCTGCTGCTGGTGCGCTTTCCGGCGGATTTCTCGCGCAATCTGGATACCTTTCAGTCTGCGCCCATGCAGTTAATACTTGATGGTCGTAACTCGAACAGCGCGCAGATCGCCGCCAACTATCTCCAGCAAATCGTGAAGAACTATCAGCAGGAGTTGATGGAGGGCAAGCCGAAGCCGAACAACAGCGAGCTGGTGGTGCGCAACTGGTACAACCCTAACCTCGACTACAAATGGTTTGTGGTGCCGTCACTGATCGCGATGATCACCACCATTGGCGTGATGATCGTCACCTCGCTGTCCGTCGCGCGCGAGCGCGAACAGGGCACGCTGGATCAGCTGTTGGTCTCCCCGCTCACCACCTGGCAAATATTTATCGGTAAAGCGGTTCCTGCACTGATTGTCGCCACCGGCCAGGCCTCTATCGTGCTGGCAATCGGTATCTGGGCGTATCAGATCCCGTTTGCCGGGTCGCTGGCGCTGTTTTACTTCACGATGGTGATTTACGGGCTGTCGCTGGTGGGATTTGGCCTGTTGATCTCCTCACTCTGCTCCACGCAGCAGCAAGCGTTTATCGGCGTATTCGTCTTTATGATGCCGGCGATTTTACTGTCGGGCTACGTCTCTCCGGTCGAGAACATGCCGGTATGGTTACAGAATCTGACATGGATAAACCCGATCCGTCATTTCACGGATATCACCAAACAGATCTATTTGAAAGATGCGAGTTTGCAGATTGTCTGGGGAAGCTTGTGGCCGCTACTGGTGATAGCGGCCACGACGGGATCAGCGGCGTATGCGATGTTTAGACGCAAAATCATGTAACTTTTTGTCTTTCGCCAGCAGCGAAACCACTGCGGGTCCGGCCAGGATTGCCAGTCCCGCTAACGCCAACAAGACGTTGTTTTGTAAAACCCGGGACAGCAGCCACAACGCAATCAGCGCCGCGCCGAAATACCAGGTGGTGGTGAGTTCTTCCAGCACGTCGGCGACTTCGCGCCAGTGCTGCTCGTGATGACGCTGTAACGCCAGCATCAGTAATACGGTCACGCCATACACTACACATAATCCCAGGCCGACGTGCACCAGCGTGCCACTCATCCAGCCTAAGACCAACAACGCCACGACCAGTAAATGCAACATAATCTGCCAGCAACTTAACCCCGTTGCGACACGAACTCGTTGTTGCCACCTCATGGCTTTTCTCCTGAAGGATTTTTCTCTAATGACTCAGAGTACCGCACTTTACGGAAAATTCCGTAACACCGCACCTTTTTGTGACGACGACTACACTATTTCAATCAGAAGAGTGACGCCAACAGGAGAAAAATGACTCAATCGACACGAAATTTTTCATTCACCGTGCTCACCATCAATACGCATAAAGGCTTTACCGCCTTTAACAAGCGCTTCATTTTACCGGAACTGCGTGATGCCGTTCGTACGGTTGGCGCCGACATTGTCTGCCTGCAGGAGGTGATGGGCGCGCACGAAGTGCATCCGCTGCACGTCGAAAACTGGCCGGATACCACGCACTACGAATTTCTCGCCGACACGATGTGGAGTGACTACGCTTACGGGCGTAACGCCGTCTACCCGCAAGGGCATCATGGCAACGCGGTGCTGTCACGCTATCCTATTGAACATTATGAAAATCGTGATGTTTCGGTCGGCAGCAGTGAAAAGCGCGGCGTGCTCTATTGCCGTATTGTGCCGCCGCAACTCGGGAAACCGATTCATGTGATGAGTGTTCACCTCGGCCTGCGTGAAACTCACCGGCAGGCGCAACTTACCCTGCTGACAGACTGGGTCAACGCCCTGCCCGACGGTGAACCGGTGGTGGTGGCCGGTGATTTCAACGACTGGCGGCAAAAGGCAAACCATTCCTTAAAAGCCGCCGGCCTGGAGGAAATTTTCACCCGCGCCCGCGGCCGCCCGGCACGGACCTTTCCTGTCAGCCTGCCGCTGCTGCGCCTTGATCGTATTTACGTGAAAAATGCCAATGCCAGTTCGCCGACAGCGCTACCGCTGCGCAACTGGCGGCATCTCTCTGACCATGCCCCCCTTAGCGCGGAGATCCATCTATGAAATGTGGCTGGCGTGAAGGTAATCAGATCCAGTTACTGGAAAACGGCGACCAGTATTATCCCGCTGTGTTTGCGGCAATAGCCGATGCGCAGCAAAGAATTATTCTCGAAACTTTCATCTGGTTTGAAGATGAGGTAGGAAAACAGCTTCATGCGGCTCTGCTGGCCGCAGCAAAACGCGGCGTGAAGGCGGAAGTGTTGCTGGACGGCTACGGCTCACCGGACCTGAGCGATGCATTCGTTGGCGAACTGACCTCGGCAGGCGTGGTGTTTCGTTATTACGATCCGCGTCCCCGGATCTTTGGTATGCGCACCAACGTCTTTCGCCGTATGCATCGCAAGATTGTGGTGATAGACGACCGGGTGGCGTTTATCGGCGGGATCAACTATTCCGACGAACATATGTCCGACTATGGCCCGGAAGCCAAGCAGGACTACGCGGTGCGCGTGGAAGGACCTGTCGTCGCCGATATACTGCAGTTTGAAGTGGAAAACCTTCCCGGGCAGAGTGCAGTACGCCGCTGGTGGCGCCGTCATCACCGTGCTGAAGAGAACCGCCAGCCCGGCGAGGCGCAGGCGCTGTTCGTCTGGCGCGACAACGACGAGCACCGCGACGATATCGAACGTCACTACCTGAAAATGCTCACCCAGGCACGGCGGGAAGTGATTATCGCCAACGCCTACTTCTTTCCCGGTTACCGGTTACTGCACGCCATGCGCAAAGCCGCCCGCCGCGGCGTGCGCGTCAAACTGATCGTGCAGGGGGAGCCGGATATGCCAATTGTGAAGGTCGGAGCCCGTCTGCTGTACAACTATCTGGTGAAAGGCGATGTCCAGGTTTACGAATATCGCCGCAAGCCACTGCATGGCAAAGTGGCGCTGATGGATGACCACTGGGCGACGGTCGGCTCCAGCAATCTCGACCCGCTCAGCCTGTCGCTTAATCTGGAAGCCAACCTGATCGTTCACGATCGCCAGTTCAACCAGACGCTGCGCGACAACCTCAACGCGATCATTGCCGAAGACTGTAAGCAGGTCGATGAGTCGATGCTGCCGAGACGCACCTGGTGGAACCTGACCAAAAGCGTGCTGGCGTTCCACTTCTTACGTCACTTCCCGGCGCTGGTCGGCTGGCTTCCGGCGCATACTCCCCATCTCGCGCAGGTGGATCCGCCAGCCCAGCCCGAGATGGAAACGCAGGATCGGGTAGAAGTACAGAACACAGGAGCCAAACCCTGATGGCAAAATCACATCCGCGCTGGCGGCTGGCAAAAAAGATCCTCACCTGGCTGTTTTTTATCGCCGTGATTGTGCTGCTGGTGGTCTACGCCAAAAAGGTGAACTGGGAAGACGTCTGGACGGTGATCCGCGACTACAACCGGGTTGCGTTGCTGAGCGCCGTCGGGCTGGTGATCCTCAGCTATCTGCTCTATGGCTGCTATGACCTGTTGGGCCGCGCCTATTGCGGTCACAAGCTGGCAAAGCGGCAAGTGATGCTGGTGTCGTTTATTTGCTATGCCTTTAACCTGACGCTCAGTACCTGGGTCGGCGGCATCGGTATGCGCTACCGGCTCTATTCCCGCCTCGGCCTGCCGGGTGGCACCATCACCCGTATCTTCTCTCTTAGCATCACCACCAACTGGCTGGGCTATATTTTGCTTGGCGGGATCATCTTCACCTTTGGCGTGGTGCAACTGCCTGCCCACTGGTATATCGACGAGGGCACGCTGCGTATTCTCGGCGTGGTGCTGCTGTTAATCATCGCTATTTATCTGTGGTTCTGCGCTTTCGCAAAACACCGTCATATGACGATAAAAGGGCAGAAACTGGTGCTACCGTCGTGGAAATTTGCGCTGGCCCAGATGGCTATCTCCAGCGCCAACTGGATGGTGATGGGGGCGATTATCTGGTTGCTGCTGGGCCAGGAGGTGAATTATTTCTTCGTGCTGGGCGTGCTGCTGGTCAGCAGTATCGCGGGAGTGATTGTCCACATTCCGGCGGGAATTGGCGTTCTGGAAGCGGTGTTTATCGCGCTGCTGGCGGGGGAAGACACGTCGCAAGGCGCGATTATTGCCGCCCTGCTCGCCTACCGCGTGCTGTATTACTTTATTCCCTTATTGCTGGCGCTGATCTGCTATCTGGTGCTGGAGAGTCGGGCGAAGAAGCTGCGGGCGAAGAACGAGAAGGCGATGGCGAAGTAATACCTCGTCACCGCCCTCGGCATCATTTCGTAGGCCGGATAAGGCGTAGCCGCCATCCGGCACAACGAACTCAACGGCGATTGCCTAAAATACGCAGCAGCATCAGGAACAGGTTGATAAAGTCCAGATACAGCGTCAGCGCACCGAGAATCGAATATTTACGCAGGTTAGAACTGTCGCGCACATCGATTTGCTCGCCAATGTTCTTCAGCTTCTGGGTGTCATAGGCGGTCAGCCCAACAAACACCACCACGCCAATATAGGTCACCGCCCACATCAGCGCCTCGCTTTTCAGCCAGAAGTTCACCAGTGAGGCCAGGATGATGCCAATCAGCGCCATAAACAGCATGTTGCCCCAGCCGTTCAGATCGCGCTTCGTGGTGTATCCCCACAGGCTCATCACTCCAAACATCCCGCCGGTCACCACGAAGGTGCTGGCGATGGAGGAGTAGGTGTAGACGATAAAAATACTGGAAAGTGTGAGCCCGGTTAGCGCCGAATAGAGCATAAACAGCGTCGTCGCCATACCTGCACTGAGTTTATGCACCAACCCAGACAGCACAAAGACCAGCGCCAGTTGGGCGATGATTAAACCGAAGAACGTAATTTTGCTGGAAAAAACGAACATCATGACGGCTGGCGTATTCGCCGCATACCACGCAATAAACGCGGTAAGCAGCAACCCGACCGTCATCCAGCCGTATACCTGCGCCATATAGGTTTGCAGGCCTGAACGCGCCTGCACGATTGATTCGGATCGTGGAAATCGGTCCATGATAATCTCCTGATTGAAAGTGACCACTCTGGATAAGCGTATCACAATTTCGTGCTACCAGCGTTTAGCCGCCTGCCGATCGCTGTCACGGGCTTCCACCCAGCGCTCGCCTTCCGGCGTGGCTTCACGCTTCCAGAACGGCGCACGCGTCTTTAGATAGTCCATGATGAACTGACCGGCCTCAAACGCACTGCTGCGGTGCGAACTGGTGACGCCAACAAAGACGATTTCATCGCCCGGCCACAGTTCGCCAATCCGGTGAATCACCGTGATGCGTCCCAGCGGCCAGCGCGCCCGCGCCTCATCGACAATCTCCGCCAACGCTTTTTCCGTCATCCCCGGATAGTGCTCCAGCGTCAGCGCCTTCACGCTGTCGCCGAGATTATGGTTGCGCACTTTACCAGTAAAGGTCACCACCGCACCGTCTTCGTCGCGTGCCGCCAGCCAGGGATACTCGTCCCCCACGCTGAACGGCGCAGGCCCGACCACAATTTTCGTTTCAGCCATCTCAGCCTCCCGTCACCGGGGGAAAGAAAGCCACTTCATCACCCGCCGTCAGCGGATGATCAAAGCTCACCAGCGTCTGGTTTACCGCCGCCAGCAGTTTGCCGTCTTCCAGCGCCAGCGCCCAACGGTTGCTGTTAGTCGCCAGATGCTGACGCAGCGCTTCCACTGTCGGGAAATCTGTCGCGACGTCCAGCGTATCCGTACCAACCAGTTCGCGAACCTGAGCAAAGAACAAAACCTTAATCATTCGAATCCGCCTTAAAATCGCCAGACTTGCCGCCGCTTTTCGCCAGCAGGCGCACCGGGCCAATCACCATGTCTTTTTGCACCGCTTTGCACATGTCGTAAATGGTCAACGCGGCGACGGACGCCGCCGTTAGCGCTTCCATTTCCACCCCGGTTTTGCCGGTAAGACGACACAACGATTCAACACGGACACGGTTGTGTTCCGGCTGTGCCTGGAGCTGGACTTCCACTTTGCTCAACAGCAACGGATGGCACAGCGGGATGAGCTCCCAGGTGCGCTTTGCTGCCTGAATCCCGGCGATACGCGCGGTGGCGAACACATCGCCCTTATGGTGGCTGCCGTCGATAATCATGGCCAGCGTTTCGCTGCGCATGGTGACAAAGGCTTCGGCGCGCGCTTCGCGCACGGTCTCCGCTTTTGTGGAGACATCCACCATGTGCGCTTCACCGGCGGCGTTTATGTGAGTCAGTTGCGACATACTTATTATTTCTTCAGATGTGGGTGAAAATTACAAGGACGCGTACGGGCATCAAGCTGCGGCGCGATGATATTGTCCCACGCCGTGCGGCAGGCTTTGGTAGAACCCGGCATCGCAAAAATTAGCGTTTTGTTGGCCACGCCCGCCACTGCGCGCGACTGCAGCGTGGCCGTGCCGATCTCTTCAAATGACAGCATACGAAACACTTCACCAAAGCCTTCCACTTCGCGATCAAACAGCGGCAACAGCGCTTCCGGTGCCTGGTCGCCTTCAGTCAGGCCCGTGCCGCCGGTGATCAACACCACCTGCACCTCATCACTGGCAATCCATGCTGACACCTGCGCGCGAATGGCGTAGCGGTTCTCTTTGACAATTGCTTTATCGATAACCTGATGTCCCGCTTCCTGCGCGGAATCCCGCAGAAAATGACCAGAGGTATCGTCCTCTTCGCCACGGCGATTCGATACCGTCAGAATAGCAATGCGGGTCGGGATAAATTCAGCGCTTACCTGACTCATGGAATACTCCTTGTTCAAGCGGCGTTAACCGCCGATGTATGAGAGGTTCTGGGTAATACCGGTGTTGTTCTGGTGCAGGAAATGGGTCTGCTTTTTCTCACGCAACGCAAGCGAGATACGCGCTTCGAGCGCGTCTTGTTGCCCATCGTCTTCCAGCAAATCACGCAGGCTGACGCCACCCTCGCCGAACAGGCAGAGATGAAGTTTACCCACGGAGGAGACGCGCAGACGGTTGCAGGTGGCGCAGAAATCTTTTTCGTACGGCATGATGAGGCCGATTTCACCCTCATAATCGGGGTGGCAGAACACCTGCGCCGGGCCGTCGCTGCGCTGGCGTAGCTGGTGGATCCAGCCGCGGCGCAACAGTTCGTCACGCAGCACCTGACCGGAGATGTGGTGTTTACGGAACAGTTCGCTGCCCTCACCCGTCTCCATCAGTTCAATGAAACGCAGTTGAATGGGGCGCGTCTGGATCCAGCCAAGAAAAGTATCGAGCTGATGATGATTCACATCGCGCATTAGCACGGTGTTGACTTTAACTTTTGCAAAACCGGCATCAAACGCGGCGTCGATGCCCGCCATCACCTGCTGGAATTTATCCTGCCCGGTAATCGCGTGGAACTGACGCGCATCAAGGCTATCAACGCTGACGTTAATGCCGGTCAAACCCGCATCGCGCCAGTGGGCGGCATCACGCGCCAGACGGTAGCCGTTGGTGGTCACCGCCAGTTGACGAATCGCCTCGTTTTCACGCACGGCGGCAATGATGTCGGTAAAATCACGACGCAGAGAAGGTTCGCCACCGGTCAGGCGCACTTTTTCGGTGCCCAGGTTAGCAAAGGCGCGAGTCACCCGACGAATTTCATCGACGGAGAGAAAACCTTTATTGGTGACGCCGCCGGGCTTGTAGCCATCCGGCAGACAGTATGTGCAACGAAAGTTACACACATCGGTAATCGACAGACGCAAATAGTAAAACTTGCGCGCGAAAGCATCGGTCAGTTGTGTGGCCATGTACACCTTTCCAAATACGGGAGGCGAAGTCATTTCTTCCTGCGCCCTGGTGGCAATGCGTTTGCGTTGTCACGGCCAAAGCACCGTATCATTTGACCCAGGTGCAGAGGCTAGAGTGTTAACTGTGGTTATGGCGATACTAGCGTGTAAACGAACATAATGCTATTTACACTTAACGATGTATAATCATATATATAGCGCCATGATCGTGCCATTTCGTTACAGAATAAGCAAAAATAGCACTTTTGCATTGATGTACATCATTTCGCTGTCAGGCATTCGCCCCCCTAAAGGAGTAGTGCGGCAGAATTTATTTTCTCAACTTGCCGTTAGCGAATTGCTGAAAAGCCCCTGTTTGCGCTACTGTAGCGCGGTAAATCTGACTTCAGGAACTTTTATGCGCAATCGTACGCTGGCTGACCTGGATCGTGTCGTGGCTCTCGGCGGAGGGCATGGATTAGGACGCGTTCTCTCTTCCCTCTCCTCCCTGGGTTCACGCCTCACCGGTATCGTGACCACCACCGATAACGGTGGTTCGACGGGGCGTATTCGCCGCTCGGAAGGGGGAATCGCCTGGGGCGATATGCGCAACTGTCTCAATCAGTTGATTACCGAACCGAGCGTCGCTTCCGCGATGTTTGAATACCGTTTTGGCGGTAATGGCGAACTTTCAGGCCATAACCTCGGAAATCTGATGTTAAAGGCGCTCGACCACCTGAGCGTGCGGCCTCTGGAAGCCATCAACTTAATTCGTAATCTGCTGAAAGTGGACGCACATTTAATCCCCATGTCTGAGCTGCCAGTTGACCTGATGGCGATCGACGATCAGGGGCATGAAGTGTACGGCGAAGTGAATATTGATCAGCTCACCTCGCCCTTGCAGGAACTGATGCTGTCACCGAAGGTCCCCACCACCCGGGAAGCGGTGCAGGCGATTAACGATGCCGACCTGATTATTATCGGTCCGGGCAGTTTTTACACCAGCCTGATGCCAATCCTGCTGCTGGAGGATCTCGCACAGGCGCTGCGCCGTACGCAGGCGCCGATGGTCTACATCGGCAATCTGGGCCGGGAATTGAGCATCCCCGCCGCAAGCCTGACGCTTATCGATAAGCTAACCATTATGGAGCAGTATGTCGGCAAAAGAGTCGTTGATGCGGTTATCGTGGGGCCGAAGGTGGATGTCTCTGCGGTCAGCGACCGGGTGGTGATTCAGGAAGTGCTGGAGGCCAGCGATATTCCCTATCGCCATGACCGCCAGTTATTGCACAGCGCGCTGGAGAAAGCCGTACAGGCGCTGCGGTAAAGGGTTTATTGCCTGATGGCGCTACGTTCACCAGGCCTGCTTATCTACTCTGCAAACTACCAGTGAACAGGCCGGATAAGGTGGTTACACCGCCATCCGGCAATCTCTCACGACGCAGCAATAAACAGTTCACGCAGCTGATGCAGTTGATCGCGGATCTGCGCGGCCTCTTCGAATTCCAGGTTCTGCGCATGCTGCATCATCTGCCCTTCGAGCTCGTGAATCTTCTGTTGCAGCGCTTTTGGCGTCATGTCCAGTTCCACCACATCCGATTGCGCTGCGGAACGCGATTTGCCTCGGCCCTTCGCTTTGGTTTTCGCAATGTTCTGCCCCAGCGCCAGAATATCGACCACTTTTTTATTCAGGCCCTGCGGAGTAATGCCGTGTTCTTCATTGTACTGCTGCTGTTTCTCGCGACGACGCTCGGTTTCGCCAATCGCCTTCGCCATTGAGGCCGTAATTTTGTCACCGTAAAGAATCGCCTTCCCGTTGATGTTACGCGCCGCACGACCGATGGTCTGTATCAGCGAACGTTCGGAACGCAGGAACCCTTCCTTGTCGGCGTCGAGAATCGCCACCAGCGACACCTCAGGCATATCGAGACCTTCGCGCAACAGGTTGATCCCCACCAGCACATCAAACTCGCCCAGACGCAGGTCACGAATGATCTCCATACGCTCGACGGTATCGATGTCCGAGTGCAGGTAACGCACCCGCTCGCCGTGTTCTTCCAGATACTCGGTGAGATCTTCCGCCATACGCTTAGTAAGCGTGGTTACCAGCACGCGCTCGTTGATCTCTGCGCGCTTGCGGATTTCAGAGAGCAGATCGTCCACCTGCGTTGCCACCGGACGCACTTCTATGACCGGATCCAGCAACCCTGTCGGACGCACCACTTGATCAACCACTTCGCCGCCCGATTTCTCCAGCTCGTAATTGCCCGGCGTCGCAGACACATATATGGTCTGTGGTGCCAGCGCTTCAAACTCTTCGAACTTTAACGGACGGTTATCCAGCGCCGATGGCAGACGGAAACCGTACTCCACCAGCGTCTCTTTACGCGCCCGATCGCCACGATACATCCCGCCAATCTGCGGGATGGTGACGTGGGATTCATCCACTACCAGCAAACCGTCAGCGGGCAGATAGTCAAACAGGGTCGGCGGCGGCTCACCCGGCCCGCGTCCTGACAGAAAGCGCGAGTAGTTTTCGATCCCCGAGCAGTAACCCAGCTCGTTCATCATCTCCAGATCAAACTGGGTACGCTGACTCAGGCGTTGCTCTTCCAGCAGTTTGTCGTTGGCGAGCAGGATTTTGCGACGTTCAGCCAGTTCGACTTTGATCTCTTCCATCGCCTGCACAATACGCTCACGGGGGGTCACGTAGTGCGTTTTGGGGTAGATGGTGTAGCGCGAAATAGTGGATTCCACCTGCCCGGTCAGCGGGTCAAACAGCGACAGACGCTCCACCTCTTCATCAAACAGCTCCACACGCAGCGCGATGTCGTCAGACTCCGCCGGGAAAATGTCGATCACCTCACCGCGCACGCGGAAAGTCCCGCGCTGGAACGCCTGATCGTTACGGGTATATTGCAGTTCAGCCAGTCGCCGCAGAATGGCGCGCTGATCGATAATCATGCCCACCGTCAGGTGCAGCATCATCTTCAGATATAAATCGGGATCGCCCAGACCATAGATGGCAGAAACGGAGGCCACGACGATCACGTCACGACGCTCCAGCAACGCTTTGGTGGCCGACAGACGCATCTGCTCGATGTGTTCATTCACCGAGGCATCTTTTTCGATGAAGGTGTCTGAGCTGGGAACATACGCTTCCGGCTGATAGTAGTCGTAGTAGGAGACGAAATACTCGACGGCGTTATCCGGGAAAAACTCTTTCATTTCACCATACAGCTGCGCCGCCAGCGTTTTGTTGGGTGCCAGCACCATCGTCGGTCGCTGCAAATCCGCGATCACATTCGCAATGGTGAACGTTTTCCCCGACCCCGTTACGCCAAGTAGCGTCTGATGCGCCAGGCCGTCCTCCAGTCCCTCTTCCAGACGGCGTATCGCCTCAGGCTGATCGCCGGAAGGTTTAAATGCGGAATTCAGTTTGAACGGTTTACTCATGAGCAGCTACCTGAAGGAATGAGCGGGCAGGTGTGTAATTTTACTCGCAGACGATAATATTGCCAGTAAAATATACTGGATGAAAAAACAGTAACGCCTCATAAAATTTGTGTTACGCATGATAAAAGCGGATCGGAGATGGCTATAATTTCACCGCTGGCAAGATATTACACTATGAAGCGGGTTTATCCCCAGACCATTGACTTCGTTAACATTGTCAAGATGTGTGATGAAAGTTTTATTGCATTCAATGACCACAATATGACAGCCATTGATTTTATCTAACGCGCTGTAAATTAAAGGATATTTTATAAAGACGCCTTTCGCACCAATTCGGCTGGAAGCCGCGTATTCTCTCGCTTGCCTTGTGTTTTCTAACTCTAATACACAAGGTTATCCACAGGAATGGTGGATAACTGCCTGCAGGCCATATGGTCTGCCGCCTGGCAAATTCCCGGTCCAACCTACCAGGCAGCACATAAAAAAAAATTATCGCTAAATTTTGATTTTTATCAGCTAAAGAAGTGCCCCTGGCAGGCGAGATCTTGCTCGCAATTTCGCCTTTTACTCACCCGCGAGTAAAGCGAGATCCAGATATTGTCCTGTGGCCGCATTTTCGGCTCCCGCCGCCAGCCACGGGATTTCGCCTAACAATGGCGCAGGGATGACCCGTTTAAGCGTCGCCAAATACTCATGATGGCGTTTTCCCGGCGGCGTGACGTCATTCGCCACCCACCCGACAAGCGGAAGTCCTGCCTGCTGTACCGCCTGCGCGGTCAGCATCGCATGGTTTATACACCCCAGCTTCACGCCGACGACCAGGACCACCGGCAGGCGCTCGATCTGCACCCAATCAGCGAAGGTAAAATCCTCCGCAAGCGGGGTAAACCAGCCGCCAGCACCTTCCACCAGCAGCCACTCAGCCTGCGCGTCCAGCGCGCGCAGGCCGTCTGACATCACATCAGCACGAATTGGCCTTCCCTCATCAGCGCTGATGATATGCGGCGAGGTGGGTTCCGCGAAGGTGTAAGGATTCACCGCCGCGTAGTCCAGCGCCAGACTGCTATTGCGCTGAAGCGCCAGGGCGTCGCTGTTGCGCAGTCCCTCTGGCGTCATGTCACTACCTGATGCGACAGGTTTATACCCGGCCGTCCGATAACCCAGACTGCGCGCCGCCTGGAGCAGCGCACAACTGGCGACGGTTTTACCGACCTCCGTATCGGTACCGGTGACAAAATAACGTTTAGTCACGTGTAATCACTCCTGCAAAAAGATGGTAGGTCAGCAGATATTTCCCCTGCCGCTGCGGCCAGGCCAGTTGAAGCTGCTGCAACTGTGAGCGGGTTAAGACGCGCGGCTCGCGCCCCTCGTGTAAATGGGTCGCGCCGATGCCTTTCAGTGAGCGCATAGCGCTCAGGGCGTCATCAAACTCCAGCGTCAGGGAGATTGATTGATGATGCCCCTGCCAGCCGTGCATCGCTTCACACAGCGCCTCGCGGGATAAAAACCGGTTGCCGTGCGCCCGCCCATCCACCGCGCGCCAGGCCTGATGAAGCTCCGGTAGCGAATCCTGGGCCAGCGTGGTGAAGGCCACGCAGCCACCGGGGCGCACGACCCGATACAGTTCGCTCAGCGCCTGATGCAGACTGTTACACCATTGCACGGCCAGATTGCTCCAGGCCAGGTCAAACGTTGCGCTGGCTAACGGCAGTGACTCAATGTCGCCGGTGAGATAGTGATGCGCCACGTCCTGGCGACGTGCCTCGTCCAGCATGCGGGCAGAGAGATCCAGCGCGATGACCTGACTCCCCAGCTCGCGCCAGTAGCGACTCAAACGCCCCGGCCCGCAGCCGGCATCCAGTACCTGTAAAAATGGGCGTTCCGGCAGTTGCGCCAGCAACGCGTCGGCGCTCAGGCGCTGCAATGTGGCGTGCTGCTCATAGTGCGCTGCCGCACGACCAAACGCCGCCGCGATTGCCTGTTTATTTACCTGCCCCATGCAGCACCTCCAGCAATCGGTCGATATCCTCAGGCTCATGCGCCTGAGTTAAGGTCAGTCGCAGACGGGCTGTCCCGGCGGGCACGGTCGGAGGACGGATCGCCGTGACCCAACATCCCTGACGACGTAAGGTGTCCGCCAGCTGTAACGCGCGCGCATTTTCGCCGACAATCAGCGGCTGGATGGCGCTGTGCGACTGCGCCAGCATGAAATCGGGATGGATGAGAGCCGAGCGGAAGCGCTGGATCAGCGCAGTCAGTTTCTCCCTTCGTGCGTCACCTTCCTGGCTGCGAATCACCGAAAGTGACGCCTGTAACGCCATCGCCTGCGCGGGCGGCATGCTGGTGCTGTAAATCAGATGACGGGCGAACTGCAGCAGATAGTCGGCAACGCTTTCAGAGCACAGAATCGCCGCACCGCTGACGCCAAAGCCTTTGCCGAATGTTACGACCAATAACTCCGGTTTTACCCGCTGCTGCCAGCAGCTCCCGCGCCCCTCTTCTCCACTGACGCCAATGCCGTGGGCATCATCCACCAGCAGCCAGGCATCACGCGCCTGTGCAGCCTGCTGAATGTCCACAAGCGGCGCATTGTCGCCATCCATGCTGAACACGCCTTCGGTCACCACCAGTTGTCGCCCGGAACAGGGGGCGTCAAGCAGGCGCGTGAGATGCGAGGCGTCGTTATGGGTAAAACGGCGAAGCTGCGCCGGGCAAAGACTGGCCGCTTCCAGCAGCGAAGCATGGCTGAGACGGTCAGCGACAATCCGGTCATCCTTTTCCATCAGCGCGGTAATCACCGCCTGGTTTGCGGCGAAACCGGAAATAAACAGTAACGCGCGCGGATAGCCCAGCCAGTCGGCCAGTTCCTCTTCCAGTTGCTGATGGGCAATGGAATAACCGCTGACGTGGCCCGATCCGCCGCTGCCGACGCCAAACCGCTCCGCCCCCTGCTGCCAGGCGCGAAGGATATGTGGATGATGACTCAACCCCAGATAATCATTGCTGGAAAAATTGAGATAGCGCCGGTCATTCGTCTCCAGCCAGCGACCGGCTCCCTGCGCTACCGCATAACGTCGGCGCAACGTATCCGCCGAACGACGCGCCGCCAGCGCATCGTCGATTTTGTGTTGCCAGGTCATACGGCAGCCGCGTTGTAGTAATCGTCAGTATCCGGTGTCAGCAGCGCCTGCTCCAGACGCGCACGCTGCTCGTTATCCCCGGCGAGCACCACCGTTTGCTGCGGATTCAGCCCCAGCTTATGGAAAAGCTGAAGATCTTTGTCCTCTGCCGGGTTTGGCGTGGTGAGCAGTTTGCAGCCGTAGAAAATAGAGTTGGCGCCAGCCATAAAGCACATGGCCTGCGTTTGTTCATTCATCTGCTCGCGACCGGCAGACAGGCGCACATACGAGGTCGGCATCATGATGCGCGCCACGGCAATGGTGCGAATAAAATCAAATGCGTCGACGTCATCGTTATCTGCCAGCGGTGTACCTTTCACTTTCACCAGCATGTTGATCGGCACACTTTCCGGCGGGGTCGGCAGGTTTGCCAGTTGCAGGAGCAGCCCGGCGCGATCGGTCACCGTTTCGCCCAGGCCGACGATGCCGCCGGAACAGACTTTGATCCCGGCCTCGCGTACTTTGTCCAGCGTGTCGAGTCGCTCCTGGTAGGAACGGGTGGTGATGATGTTGCCGTAAAATTCCGGCGAGGTGTCGAGGTTGTGGTTGTAATAGTCCAGCCCCGCCTCCGCCAGCCGTTGCGCCTGTGATTCATCGAGTGTGCCAAGCGTCATGCAGGCTTCCAGTCCCAGCGCTTTCACCCCCTGAACCATCTGCTGCAAATATGGCATGTCGCGCTCGTGCGGGTTCTTCCACGCCGCCCCCATGCAGAAACGAGTGGAACCGGCGTTCTTCGCCTGGCGCGCCGACTCCAGCACCTGCTCAACTTCCATTAGCCGCTCAGCTTCAAGGCCGGTTTTATAACGCGAACTTTGCGGACAATATTTGCAGTCTTCCGGGCAGGCGCCGGTTTTGATCGACAACAGCGTGCTGACCTGCACCTGACGAGGATCGAAATGCTGACGGTGGATTTGCTGCGCCTCGAACAGCAGATCCAGCAGCGGTTTTTCAAATAATTCGGTGACTTGCGACAGCGTCCAGCGAGAATGAGTGGTCATAATTTTATACGTTTTGTGGTGATAAGGGTGTAGACTTGTAAACCTAAATCTTTTTAATTTGGTTTACAAGTCGATTATGACAACGGACGATCTCACGTTTGATCAGCGCCACATCTGGCACCCCTACACCTCTATGACCTCCCCGCTACCGGTCTATCCTGTTGAACGGGCCGAGGGCTGCGAACTGATTTTATCCAGCGGTGAACGCCTGATTGATGGCATGTCGTCGTGGTGGGCCGCGATTCACGGCTACAACCATCCGCAGCTCAATGCGGCGATGAAAACGCAGATTGACGCCATGTCGCATGTGATGTTTGGCGGGATCACGCATGCCCCCGCCGTCAACCTGTGCCGTAAACTGGTCGCCATGACGCCCGCGTCGCTGGAATGCGTGTTCCTCGCCGATTCCGGTTCCGTCGCGGTGGAAGTGGCGATGAAAATGGCGCTGCAATACTGGCAGGCCAAAGGGGAATCCCGTCAGCGCTTCCTGACGTTCCGTAACGGCTATCACGGCGATACCTTCGGCGCGATGTCGGTCTGCGATCCAGATAACTCCATGCACAGCCTGTGGAAGGGCTATCTGCCGGAAAACCTGTTTGCCCCTGCGCCGCAAAGTCGAATGGACGGCGAGTGGGATGAGCGCGATATGGTGGCCTTCGCGCGCCTGATGGCCGCACATCGTCATGACATTGCGGCAGTGATTCTCGAGCCGATTGTTCAGGGCGCGGGCGGAATGCGGATGTACCATCCGGAGTGGCTGCGCCGTATCCGCAAAATGTGCGACCGTGAAAGCATTCTGCTGATTGCGGATGAAATCGCCACCGGATTTGGCCGCACGGGCAAACTGTTTGCCTGCGAACACGCCGGGATCGCGCCCGACATTCTGTGTCTGGGAAAAGCGCTGACCGGCGGAACGATGACCCTTTCCGCCACCCTGACCACCCGCCAGGTGGCGGAAACCATCAGCAACGGCGAGGCGGGCTGTTTTATGCATGGTCCGACGTTTATGGGCAATCCGCTGGCTTGCGCGGTGGCGACCGCCAGCCTGTCACTACTCGAATCCGGCGACTGGCAGGCGCAGGTCTCGTCCATTGAAGCCCAGTTACGCCAGGAACTCACCCCGGCGCAGACATCGCCATGGGTGGCTGATGTCCGCGTGCTGGGGGCGATTGGCGTGGTGGAGACGACGCATCCGGTTAATATGGCGGCCCTGCAGAAATTCTTTGTGCGACAGGGTGTGTGGATCCGCCCGTTTGGCAAACTCATCTACCTGATGCCGCCGTATCTCATCCAGCCAGAGCAACTGCGCCGCCTGACGCAGGCCGTGAACGACGCTGTGCGCGACGAAACATTTTTTAACGGGTAACTGGCGGTAAGCTGTGCGGTTTCTGGCTACACTTTTTGGCGAGAATTAAGGAGAGTGCATGAAAGTAATCAGCAACGATTTTCGCGACGGGGAAAAACTCCCCCTCCGCCATGTCTTTAACGGTATGGGTTATGAAGGGGATAATATTTCCCCGCATCTGGCCTGGGATGAAGTGCCTGCCGGAACGAAGAGTTTCGTGGTGACCTGTTTCGACCCCGATGCACCGACCGGCTCTGGCTGGTGGCACTGGGTGGTGGCTAATTTACCGGCCGATACCCGTGTTCTTACCCAGGGCTATGGCTCCGGGCTGGTCGCTGTGCCAGACGGCGTTATCCAGACACGAACCGATTTCGGTAAAGCGGGCTATGGCGGCGCGGCGCCGCCAAAAGGCGAAACCCACCGCTATATCTTTACCGTTCACGCGCTGGATGTGGACAGGATTGACGTCGATGAAGGTGCCAGCGGGGCGATGGTCGGATTTAACGTCCATTTCCACTCGCTTGCCAGCGCCTCAATTACCGCGATGTTCAGTTGATCGCTGTTGTGCCGGATGACGACGCTCACGCGGCTTATCCGGCCTGCGGGAGGGATTCACAGGCCGGATAAGCGTTAGCGCCATCCGGCGCGGTTCAAAGAAATTCCGGCACGAACTGCAGCAACGCCCCCTGTGCAAGCAATTCTGTCGCACGCTTAATATCCGGGGCGAAGAAGCGGTCCTGGGTGTAATGCGCAACCTGCTCACGTAATACCGTTCGCGCCTGCTCCAGCAGCGGGCTTGACGTTAATCCTTCACGCAAATCGATCCCCTGACACGCGGCCAGCCATTCGACGGCCAGCACGCCGCGAGTATTCGCCGCCATTTCCCACAACCTGCGCCCTGCCGCCGGTGCCATCGAGACATGATCTTCCTGATTCGCCGACGTTGGCAGGCTGTCCACGCTGTGCGGATGCGCCAGCGCTTTGTTCTCGCTGGCAAGCGCCGCCGCCGTCACCTGGGCAATCATAAAGCCGGAGTTCACGCCCCCGTTTTTAACCAGGAAAGGCGGCAACTGCGACATATGCTTATCCATCATCAGCGCAATACGGCGTTCGGACAACGCGCCAATTTCAGCAATCGCCAGCGCCAGATTATCTGCCGCCATCGCCACCGGTTCAGCATGGAAATTACCGCCTGAGATAACGTCTCCCTGCTCAGCAAAAACCAGCGGATTATCGGAGACCGCATTGGCTTCCGCCAGCAGTACGTCCATCACCTGACGCATCTGTGTCAGACATGCGCCCATCACCTGCGGCTGACAGCGCAGAGAATACGGGTCCTGCACCTTTTCGCAATTGTGGTGCGACTGAGACAGCGCGCTGGTCTCCGTCAATACATGGCGATACAGCGCCGCCGCGTCGATCTGTCCACGCTGCCCCCGCGCGGCGTGAATACGCGCATCAAACGGACGGCGAGACCCTAACACCGCTTCGGTGGTTAACGATCCGCACATGACAGCCGACGCGAACAGCTCTTGTGCTTCAAACAGTCCGCGTAACGCAAACGCCGTCGATGCCTGTGTGCCGTTAAGTAACGCCAGCCCTTCTTTCGCTGCCAGCGTAATCGGCTCCAGGCCGGCTTTTTTTAACGCTTCCGTCGCCGGTAACCATTCCCCCTGCCAATGCGCCTTTCCTTCCCCCAGCAGCGTGAGCGACATATGGGCCAGCGGCGCTAGATCACCGGAGGCGCCTACCGATCCTTTCGCCGGGATGTGCGGCCAGACTTCGGCGTTCACCAGCGCAATCAGCGCCTCTATCACGCTAAGACGAATACCAGAAAAGCCGCGCGCAAGGCTGTTTATCTTCAGCACCATGATCAGGCGCACCAGTGCGTCATCTAAGGCATCACCCACGCCTGCCGCATGCGACAGCACCAGCGAACGTTGCAGGTTTTGCAGATCCTCATTGGCGATGCGCGTCTGCGCCAGCAGACCAAAGCCGGTGTTAATGCCGTAGGCCGTGCGGCCCTCAGCGACAATGGTGTTGACGCAGGCCACGCTGGCGTTAATGCCGTCAATAGCGCTGGCGTCGAGGCGCAGTTTAACCGGCTGCTGCCAGACTTCGCGTAGTTGTGAAAAACTCAGATGGCCCGGCGTTAAGGTCATGGTATTCATATCAGCGTTTCCCCTGCGTTGCCGCAACCATCGGCAGATTCAGCCCTTGTTCCACAGCGCACGCCACGGCAATATCGTAGCCCGCATCCGCATGACGCATTACGCCGGTCGCCGGATCGTTATGCAAAACCCGGGCAATGCGCTCGGCGGCTTCATCGCTACCGTCACAGACAATGACCATCCCGGCATGCTGTGAGAAGCCCATTCCCACACCGCCGCCGTGATGCAGCGATACCCAGGTCGCCCCGCTGGCCGTGTTGAGTAGCGCATTGAGCAGCGGCCAGTCGGAGACGGCGTCAGAACCATCGCGCATCGCTTCGGTTTCTCGGTTGGGGCTGGCGACAGAGCCAGAATCCAGGTGGTCGCGACCGATCACAATTGGCGCAGACACTTCCCCCTTGCGCACCATTTCGTTGAATGCCAGACCCAGTTTTTGCCGCCATTCGAGCCCCACCCAGCAGATACGCGCTGGCAGCCCCTGAAAATTAATGCGCTCCCGCGCCATGTCCAGCCAGCGGTGGAGATGTTCGTCATCCGCCACGATCGCTTTCACTTTGGCGTCGGTTTTATAAATATCCTGCGGATCGCCGGAAAGCGCCACCCAGCGAAACGGCCCAATGCCGCGGCAGAACAGCGGGCGAATATAGGCCGGTACGAAGCCAGGAAAGGCGAAAGCGTTTTCCACGCCCATCTCTTTAGCCATCTGACGAATGTTGTTGCCGTAATCGAACGTCGGTACGCCCATGTCGTTGAACGCCAGCATCGCCTCCACGTGTTTTGCCATCGAGCGCTTCGCTGCCTCTACCGTACCCTGTGGATCGGCGAGCGCTTTTTGCTGATAGGTTTCCCAGTCCCAGCCGGAAGGCAGATAACCGTGCAGCGGGTCATGAGCGCTGGTCTGGTCGGTAACCATGTCCGGACGCACACCGCGCTTCACCAGTTCGGGCACCACATCCGCCGCATTGGCGCACAGAGCAATCGATACGGCTTGACCTTCGCGGGTGTATTTTTCGATACGCGCCAGCGCATCATCAAGAGATGTCGCCTGTTCATCGACATAACGAGTGCGCAGACGAAAATCGATACGACTCTGCTGACATTCAATGTTCAGGGAACAGGCGCCTGCCAGCGTCGCCGCCAGTGGCTGCGCGCCGCCCATGCCGCCGAGCCCGGCGGTTAACACCCAACGCCCGCGCAGGTCGCCGTCGTAGTGCTGCCGTCCCGCTTCAACAAATGTTTCATAAGTGCCCTGCACAATTCCCTGACTGCCGATATAGATCCAGCTTCCGGCCGTCATCTGTCCGTACATCGCCAACCCTTTCGCATCCAGTTCATTGAAATGCTCCCAGGTCGCCCAGTGCGGAACAAGGTTGGAGTTGGCAATGAGCACACGCGGGGCGTTCTGATGGGTTCTGAACACGCCTACCGGTTTACCGGACTGGACCAGCAGCGTTTCGTCCTCTTCCAGTTGGGTCAAGGCGTTGACAATCGCGTCATAGCATTCCCAGTTCCGGGCCGCGCGGCCTATACCGCCGTACACCACCAGCTCATGTGGGTTCTCGGCGACGTCGGGGTCCAGGTTGTTCATTAACATGCGCAATGGCGCTTCGGTCAGCCAGGATTTGGCCGTCAGCGTTGTCCCTCGCGGGGCGCGGATATCTTGCTGACGAAACTTGCTATGAGACATAACAACGACTCCTCACGGACATGCCGGAAAAGGTTTATCCGGCAAAGGGAATGATCGGGTGTGAGGTAAATATATACTTGTCTATACAAGACATAACAAGGCACAATTTAACAAATAAGATACATTTTTGTTATATTGCGTCAGCAATCACGCTTTCAGTCCGCGTGCGTCAGGAGGAGAAGTGGCCCTGCAAGCGGTAACGAGAGCCTGGAAAGAGCAACCGCGCGTGAGAAACGATCTGCGAGGCGGACCAGGTGGTACGACGAATGAGCAGGCAAGGATCGGTCTCGCCGATGTCGAGTAACGCACACTCTTGCGTCGTGGCGCGCACCGCTTCAACAATGTGCTCCCCTTCCGTCAGCGGGGCAATCAGCGACAAATATGCATGCGGCGTGGTCTGGCTGTAATCCTGCGCCAGATATTCCGGCACAATGTCGGCATTCACACAGCGATCTTCAATCTGTACCGGCTGGTCGTTTTCAAAATGTACCATCACAGAATGAAAAATCGGCGTACCTTCCGTCACCTTCAGCGCCGCTGCCTGCCGCGCATTGGCCGGTTTCTTTTCCAGAATCAGCACCTCGCAGTGATGCCGATGCGCCCGTGCGGCAATTTCGTCGGCAATACTGCGAATTTCAAACAGCGCGGACTGGCCTTTCGGCTCCGCGACAAAGGTTCCCACCCCCTGCAGGCGCACCAGCACCCCTTCGTCAGTCAGTTCACGCAGCGCCCGGTTGATGGTCATCCGGCTGAAGCCGTACTGCGCCACCAGCTCCGCTTCCGACGGAATACGATCGTGCGGCTGCCAGACGCCGCTGGCGATCTTTTCGCTAATCTCGCGTTTAACCGTCTCATAAAACGGCGCGGGAGCAGAACGAGGCCGAGAAAGTGTCATGGGAATGTTTACCTTATCAATCGATTACTGCCACCAGTGGGCGATTTGCCAGCCAAGCCGCGCCGCCACGCGTGCCGACCTGCCATCATTATCAAAGCGCGGATTAAATTCAACCACATCCACCGCCTGGAGCTTACCGCTGCGGCAAACAGGTTCAATCAATTTCAGCAGGGTCGCCAACGGTACGCCCAGCGCCGCAGGCGCCGATACGGCTGGCATCTCTCCAACGGGCAGGACGTCGAGATCGACAGTCAGATAGAGTTTATCCACCTCGCTGATAAACGCCGCCAGCTGAGCGTGGGCGTCATTACACTGCAAATCTTCCACCACCAGCACGTTGCGCTTGTGCGCCTCATCCCACAGCGCCTGGGTGTTTGCCGCCCGGCTAACGCCGATGCACGCATAGCGGAACTCACGCTGCTGCTGGTCGCAAAGCTGCGCCAGTTGACGAAACGGCGTGCCTGAGGTTGCCCGCCCGGCGTTACGCAGATCCAGATGCGCGTCGAGATTAATGATCCCTACCCGCTCGCCAGGGAATGCATCGAAAACGCCCGCCCCATGACCGAATGCCGTTTCGTGCCCGCCGCCAAGAACGAAGGTGCGCATCCCCGCCTGCTGACATTGACAGACCGCATCACGTAGTGCTTGCTGCGCCCCTTCCAGATCCGCTGTCGGGGCCAGCAGATTCCCCATATCCACCAGTCGCTCGTGTCCCGCGTGACTCGCCAGGTTAGCCAGTGCTGAACGCAGCGCGTCCGGCGCACCGGCGGCACCAGGACGCCCATGATTACGCTTGACCCCCTCATCGCAGGCAAAGCCGAGCAGCGCGATCCTGTCGCGGTATCGCTCTGGCGAAAACGTCAGGCTGCGATCGATCGTCTGAAACAGGCGCAGCGCGTTTGCGGCTTCGCCGCTGTCATCTCGCCCCCGCCACAGTTCAGGGGCAGCCGCTTCCCATTGCGTCATGTGATTTGTCCTCGAAATATGCGTAGATACAGCGGGTTGCGCCCAGGCTCATAGAGGATCTCCACCGGGTTTTGCGCATCCCAGACGTTAAAATCGGCAACGTAACCCGCCTTTAGCTGTCCGTGCGTCGCCTGGCGGCCCAGCGCCTGAGCGGCATGACGGGTGACGCCCGCCCATGCCTCTTCCGGCGTCAGTCCGAACTGAACGCAGGCCATGTTCATCGCCAGATGCAAGCTGATAAAGGGACTGGTGCCGGGGTTGAAATCGGTCGCCACCGCCATAGGTATCTGGTAACGGCGCAGCAACTCAACGGGCGGATGCTGCGTCTCTTTAAGGAAATAGAACGCCCCCGGCAGCAGTACGCCAACGGTGCCGCTGTGACGCATCGCGGCCACGCCCGCTTCATCAAGATATTCAATGTGATCCGCAGAAAGCCCATGATAGCGACTGACCAGTTGCGCTCCACCCAGCAGAGACAACTGCTCGACATGCCCTTTGACCGGAATGCCCGTCGCCTGCGCCGCGCGCAATACCCGCTCGCTTTGCGCCAGGGTAAACCCCACGCTCTCACAGAACAGATCGACCGCTTCAAACAGCCCCTTTTCCCATAGCTGCGGCAGTATCGTTTCGCAGACGTGGGTGATATAGCCGTCAGGATTGTCCCGATACTCAACCGGCACGGCATGGGCCGCCAACAGCGTGGGGCTGATTTCGATAAGATTCTCTTCGGCCAGGCGGGCCGCGACGCGCAGCATCTTTTCTTCGGCTGTCGCATTCAGCCCATAGCCGGATTTCACTTCCAGCAGCGTCACGCCCTCGCGCATCAGACGCGCGATCCGCGCCTGAGCAGAGGCAAAAAGCGCCTCCTCCGTCGCGGCACGCGTCGCCGTCACGGTGGCGTTAATCCCGCCGCCCTGCGCACTAATCTGCTGATAAGAAACGCCGTTCAACCGTTGCTCCCACTCGCTGGCGCGATTGCCGCCAAACACCAGATGAGTGTGACAATCAATCAACCCAGGCGTCACCAGACGTCCTTGCAGGTCATGCGTATTGGCATGCGCAGTCGGGAGTGAAGCCTCTGGCACAATCGCCAGCACCCTTCCCTTACGGATAATCAGCGCATGATGGTCCAGCATGCCATACGGTGCCGTCTGCGCCGGATCGAGCGTCGCCAGGCGCAGGTTTCGCCAGAGCGTATCATCAGGTAACAGGGGTTCCATGCTTTCTCCAGCTTGTCTTAGGTTGTATAGACATTTATTTGAGATCGCACGCGGGAAGTCAATCATCCCAGGCAAATATGTTATTTAATTGTGACTTTGACAGTACCCGAATCCGCGAGGAGGGGTTTAAAAAACAACTTTTTAGCTTTTCACCTTTCTGTTTTGCTCAACTTAGTATAAAAAAGCAGGCTTCAATGGATACTTTTATAGCCCGGAGCAACTCGTGAACACATCATCAGTTTCCCGTCTGGCGCTGGCACTGGCTTTTGGCGTGACGCTGACCGCCTGTAGCTCTACCCCGCCGGATCAAATTCCTTCCGATCAAACCGCGCCAGGAACCTCCTCGCGCCCGATTTTATCGGCGAATGAAGCGCAGAATTTTGTCGCTAAAAACTATTTTTCTTCCCTGACGCCGAACACCGCGCCGTGGACGCCATCTTCAATTTCTCTGCCTGCACAGCCTGACTTTGTGGTCGGCCCGGCCGGTACGCAAGGCGTTACCCACACCACCATTCAGGCGGCGGTGGATGCGGCAATCACCACGCGCACCAACAAACGTCAGTACATTGCGATTATGCCAGGTGAGTATCAGGGGACTGTCTATATCCCTGCGGCACCAGGCAGCCTGACGCTGTACGGAACGGGTGAGAAACCGCTGGACGTGAAGATTGGCGCAGCAATTGATGGTGAAATGAGCACCGCTGACTGGCGTCATACGGTGAATCCGGGCGGGAAATATATGCCTGGTAAACCGGCCTGGTACATGTTTGACAACTGCCAGAGCAAACGCGGCGCGACTATCGGCGTGATGTGTTCAGCGGTATTGTGGTCACAGAATAATGGCCTGCAGTTGCAGAATCTGACCGTTGAAAACAATCTTGGCGATAGCGTGGATGCGGGTAACCACCCGGCCGTTGCGCTGCGCACCGACGGTGACAAAGTTCAAATCAATAATGTGAACATTCTGGGCCGCCAGAACACCTTCTTTGTGACCAACAGCGGCGTGCAGAACCGTCTGGAAAATAATCGCCAGCCGCGTACCCTGGTGACCAACAGCTATATCGAAGGTGATGTGGATATCGTTTCCGGTCGCGGCGCGGTGGTGTTCGATAACACCGACTTCCGCGTAGTGAACTCGCGTACTCAACAGGAAGCGTACGTCTTCGCGCCTGCAACGCTTGCGAACATTTATTACGGTTTCCTCGCCACCAACAGCCGCTTTACCGCCGCCGGTGACGGCGTGGCGCAGTTGGGTCGCGCACTGGATGTCGACGGCAACACCAACGGTCAGGTCGTGATCCGTGATAGCGTGATTAACGAGGGCTTTAACATGGCACAGCCGTGGGCTGACGCCGTGATCTCTAAACGTCCATTCGCGGGCAATACCGGGGCGAAGGATGATAAAGGCGAAATCCAGCGTAACCTGAACGACACCAACTTTAACCGCATGTGGGAATACAATAACCGCGGTGTGGGCAGCAAAGTCGTGGCTGCGCCGAAGCAATAAGCATAAAAAAACCGGCATCACAGGATGCCGGTTTTTATTTATCGGTTGGCTAAAAAGCGCCCCCTATTAATACGCGTTAACCACCACCCACATCGGGCCCTGGCCTACCGCATAACGTCCCTTCTCCGTTAACAGCCCCTGCTCACCGGCAATCTCGTACACCGCGATATGGTGTGACTTCTGTCCGGCAGCAATCAGGTATTTCCCGCTATGGTCAACGTTGAAACCACGCGGCTGCGTTTCGGTTGGCTGGAAGCCTTCTTTGGTTAACACGCTGCCATCTTCTGAAACGCTGAACACGGTAATCAGGCTGGCGGTACGGTCACAGGCATACAGATGACGACCATCCGGCGTAATGTGAATGTCCGCCGCCCAGCGGGTGTCGGAGAAATCAGCCGGCATCATGTCCAGCGTTTGCACGCATTCGATATCACCGTGCGGATCTTTCAGTTCCCAGACGTCCACAGAGCTGTTGAGCTCGTTGACGCAGTAGGCATATTGCTGATTCGGGTGGAACGCCATATGGCGCGGACCGGCCCCTTCAACGGTGGTCACTTCCGCAGGCTCTTGTGCCACCAGCTTACCGTCATCGCTGAGGGTAAACAGGCAGATACGATCCTGCTTCAGCGCAGGCACCCACAGGGTGCGGTTGTCCGGGGAGATATTGGCGGAGTGACAGCCATCCATTCCCTCCACCACATCCACCAGCCCAACCGGCAGGCCGTCTTCCAGACGGGTGACGCTGACGTTACCCGCGTTATAGGAGCCAACAAAAACAAAACGGCCATGATGATCGGTTGAAATGTGTGTCGGGCTACCCGGCAGCGCGGATTCTGCGGCAAACGTCAGCGCACCATCATCCGGCGCAATCCGGTAAGCCAGTACGCGGAATTCAGGACGCACGCCCACGTAGAGATAACGTTTATCCGGGCTGACCACCATCGGCTGAACCTGCCCGGGCACATCAACCACCTGTACCAGCTTCAATGCGCCATCATGATTCAGGCTCCAGACATGGATCTGTTGGCTTTCAGGGCTGGCGGTATAAACGGTTTGCTTCATGAATGCTCCTCTGCTTTAGGCAACTGGCTGCAAAAATGGAATACAGCTTAACGTAGTCGCTTTTAACGGTGAATGCTGAATATACGCACAAAATTTTGCCTGCTCCCCGTCCCGGTGTACCATTCAGGCAGACAAAACTTCAATGTTAATCGGGATGACGATATGACCGCTCGCGTGATTGCCCTTGATTTAGATGGAACCTTGCTAACCCCGCAAAAAACCCTGCTCCCCTCGTCTGTCGAAGCACTGTCGCGCGCCAGGGAGGCAGGCTACCAACTTATCATCGTCACCGGGCGTCATCACGTCGCAATTCATCCTTTTTATCAGGCACTGGCACTGGATACACCTGCAATTTGCTGTAATGGCACCTATTTGTATGATTATCACGCAAAAAATGTTCTCGCAGCCGATCCCTTGCCGGTTAACCAGGCGCTACAGCTTATTACGCTGCTGGAAGCGCATCAGATTCACGGCCTGATGTATGTCGATGACGCCATGCTGTATGAGCACCCGACCGGCCATGTCATTCGCACCTCAAACTGGGCGCAGACGTTGCCACCCGAACAGCGCCCGATCTTCACCCAGGTGCCTTCACTGGCGCAGGCGGCGAACGATGTCAACGCGGTGTGGAAGTTCGCTCTGACAGACGACGATATCCCTAAGCTGCAGCAATTTGGCAAGCATGTCGAAGAGCTGTTGGGCCTTGAGTGCGAATGGTCCTGGCACGATCAGGTCGATATTGCTCGTCAGGGTAACAGCAAAGGCAAACGCCTGACCCAGTGGGTTGAATCTCAGGGCGGGTCGATGGAAAACGTAATTGCCTTCGGGGATAACTACAACGACATCAGTATGCTGGAAGCGGCTGGTACCGGCGTGGCGATGGGCAATGCTGACGACGCAATCAAAGCACGCGCCAACGTCGTCATCGGCGACAACACTACCGACAGCATCGCAAAATTCATCTACACCCACCTGTTGTAATCAGGCGGTTATCGATACACTCTTAATCTGCGCGTACAGCCAGAGGCCAGCTTTGATCCCCAGTTCATCCCTGGCCCATGGGCTAATGCGAGCCCACAGCGTTTTACCTCCCACCTCAAGCTGAACTTCCACTTGCCCGTTATCGTCGTAGCAGTGGATCACCTTCGCGCGCAGGATATTACGAATGCTGGTCTGCTGCGGCGGCTGTAGCACCAGCGAGACATCCGACGCCTGAATGCGAATGCGCAGCGAGGCCTGCAGCGGCTCATTGAGCTTATTGACCCATAGATGCTGATCACCCAGCGCCAGCGCCGTCATCGCGTAATGCGGATGATGCTCAAGTACGCTCACTTTCAGGATGCTGCTCTGCTGTTCTTTCGGCAGCCATGGATGCATCACGCTGCTCCCCCAGACCTCTTCCAGCGCGCCAAACGCCTTCACCTGACCGTCTTCCAGCACCATAACGTTATCGGCCAGATGGAGAATTTCATCGAGCGAGTGACTGACATAGAGCATGGGAATATTGATCTCCCGCGCCAGCCGTTGCAGATAGGGCAACAGTTCACGCTTACGCGGAATATCCAGCGAGGCGAGCGGTTCATCCAGGAGTAGCAGTTCCGGCGCGGTCAACAGCGCCCGGCCAATCGCCACACGTTGTTTTTCACCGCCGGAGAGGCCGCCCGGCAGTCTGTCGAGCAGAGGCTCAATACCCAATAGCGCCACCAGCTTATCGAACTGGCCGGCCATACTTTTCGCCATGCCGTAACGCAGGTTGCCACGCACTTTATAATGGGGAAACAGGCGCGCATCCTGAAAAACGTAGCCTATCCGGCGTTTTTCCGGGGTCAGACAGATGTGGTTTTCCGTGTCATTCAGCACCCGTCCGTTGAGTACAATGCGCCCTTTCTGCGGTCGCGTCAGGCCACTGATGGCATTGATCAGCGAGGTTTTTCCAGAACCAGAGACGCCAAATATCGCGGTGATACCGCTGGCGGGCAGCGTTTCGTTGAGCGAGACGCAGTGGGTCCCCAGCGTCTGAGAGAAATTGAGTTCCAGCATAATTATCGCCCCGTCCGCTCACGGCTGAGTCGCGCCAGCCATTCAGAAATTAACAGCGAAATCAGCGCCAGTACGATGTAAATAAGACACAGCCTTGCCGCAGCGCTTTCACCGCCCGGCGTCTGAATCAGGGTATACATCGCCGAAGGAATGGTGCGGGTTTCGCCGGGAATATTGGAAACGAAGGTAATCGTCGCACCAAACTCGCCGAGCGAACGGGCAAACGCCAGTACCGTCCCGACGATAATGCCAGGCAGCGTCAGCGGAAGAGTAATGGTGAAGAAGACGCGCCAGCGTCCCGCCCCCAGCGTCCGGGCGGCCTGCTCAAGCTTAAGATCCACCCCTTCCAGCGCAAGTCGGATAGCCCGCACCATCAGCGGAAAAGACATCACTGCCGCCGCCAGTACCGCGCCGCGCCAGCTGAAGGCAAAGGTTATGCCGAACCAGTCGTACAGCCACTGGCCGATAAATCCGCGCCGTCCCATCGAAATCAGCAGCAAATAACCGACCACCACCGGCGGTAATACCAGCGGCAGATGCAGTACGCTGTCTAGCAGGGCTTTGCCTGGGAAAGTGCAGCGCACCAGCAGCCAGGCAAAGAAGATCCCAAACGGCAAACTAAACAACACGGCCAGGGAAGACACTTTCAGGCTCAGAAGCACGGCCTGCCATTCAGGATCGGTCAATATCATTACTTGGTCGTAAATCCGTAACGTTTAAAGATTTCAGCAGCCTGCGGTCCTTTCAGGTAATCATAGAACGCGCTGACCGTGGCGTTTTTGTGTCCATCGACAATCGCGATGGGGTACTCCACTTTTTTGTGCGAATCTTCCGGGAAGGTGGCCACGACGTTAACGCCTTTACTGGCAACCGCGTCAGAGCCGTAAACAATGCCCAACGGTGCTTCGTTACGCTCGACCAGCGCCAGCGCGCCGCGCACATCTTCCGCCGGAGCCAGTTTCGGTGACAGCGTCTCCCAGGCCCCCAGTTTCTGCAGCGCCTCTTTCGCGTAGATCCCCGCCGGAACGTGTTCCGGGTCGCCTACCGCCAGACGTCCACCGTTCAGCAGCGTCGTCCAGTGGGTATTATTGTCAATCGTAAACGCTTTCTGCTCATTGGCTTTTGGCGCCACCACCACAAGGCTGTTGCCCAGCAGCGTCTGACGCGTTGCGGTATCAATCGCTTTCTTATCTACCGCGTAATCCATCCATTTCTGATCGGCAGAAATGAACAGATCTGCTGGCGCACCGGCTTCTATCTGGCGAGCCAGCGTGGAAGACGACGCAAAAGAGGAGACCACGTCGACATTCTTCTCTTTTTTGTACTCTGCCGCGATATCCTGCATCGCATTAGTCAATGACGCTGCGGCAAACACGGTGATTTTCCCTTCATCCGCCAGCGTTTGTCCAGCAACCGACAACGATAAGGTTGCCCCAGCAAACAGGCGTAACCAGGTACGAGCCATTTGTAACTCCTTTGCATATCGTTATGTATTTATGAATATAACGATAAAGCAACGATTTTCCCAGAAGTTATTGATACCACTAAGAGGTTACGCAAAGAAAATATCGGCAGGAATAAGGAGAACTTGAGAAACAATCCCAATGGGGTGCGCACTGCATTGAGGCACAACCAACGAAGATACGGTTTGAAAGATGAGAAACAAAAACGCCCGACTGAGCGGGCGTTTGGGAAATCAATGATTCTGTCTGGACTGGTTTTTCTGACCGATACCGGAGAAAATGTTGAACACTTCACCGAGACCGTAAATCAGACCCAGGATGATGGCCATCACCACAGGTACCATGATTACGGCGAATACCAGACTTTTCAATAACTCTAACATGGTCAACTCCTGATATAGTCCTTGTAGTATTCTAACCGCATCACTGAGAAAAGCACTCCCCTTTTGTGCGGTCGGCTTTGCGTCTCTGCAGTTTTCCGTCACAATACCCTTTTTGCCAGGATCTTGTTATGCAAGCCGAAATCCTTCTTACCCTGAAACTTCAGCAAAAACTGTTCGCCGATCCCCGACGCATCTCTTTGCTCAAGCACATTGCGCTTTCCGGTTCCATTAGTCAGGGCGCGAAAGACGCAGGCATCAGCTATAAGAGCGCCTGGGACGCCATTAATGAAATGAATCTTCTCAGCGAGCAAACGCTGGTCGAGCGTGCGACAGGCGGTAAAGGCGGCGGCGGAGCGGTGTTAACCCGCTACGGTCAGCGTCTGATCCAGCTCTACGATCTGCTGGCGCAGATTCAGCAAAAAGCCTTCGATGTTTTAAGCGACGATGACGTGCTGCCGCTCAACAGCCTGCTGGCGGCCATCTCGCGTTTTTCTCTGCAGACCAGTGCGCGCAACCAGTGGTTTGGCACCATTACCGCCCGCGATCGCGATCAGGTGCAGCAGCATGTCGACGTGCTGTTAGCCGATGGTGAAACACGACTGAAAGTGGCCATTACCGCCCAGAGCGGCGAGCGTTTAGGGCTTGATGAAGGCAAAGAGGTTCTCGTGCTGCTGAAAGCGCCGTGGGTGGGGATTACCCAGGACGACGCCATCGCCCAGGCGGCGGATAACCAGCTCCAGGGCATTATCAATTATATTGAACGCGGTACAGAGCAGTGTGAAGTACTGATGGCGCTACCGGACGGTCAGACGTTGTGCGCCACCGTGCCGCTGGACGCCGCCGCCACGCTGACGGAAGGCACGAATGTGACGGCGTATTTCAACGCCGACAGGGTAATTATCGCAACATTGTGCTAAGTATCGCCACCACGGTGATTACGGCGGGATGTTACCCGCCGTAAATTTTTCTTTGAAATTCATTACAGGATGAATAATTCCACCCGGCAAAAAACGACGCATCGTTGGCTATTTTTTGCTGGCGACAGAGGACAGTAAAAAGCTCATCGTACTCGCAATCCCCTCTTTTTATTGCGGAATACGGAGCAAAATATGTCAGACTTATCAGAGTGGCAGACACTCGCCAACAAGGAGCTCAGCCGGCGGAATAAAACCGTCGAGTCGCTGGTCACACAGACAGCGGAAGGCATTGCCATCAAGCCGCTGTACACCAAAGCCGACCTCGATAAACTGGAGGTCACCGGCACCCTTCCCGGCCTGCCGCCTTACGTTCGCGGCCCACGCGCTACCATGTATACCGCGCAACCGTGGACCATTCGTCAGTACGCGGGCTTCTCTACCGCCAAAGAATCTAACGCCTTCTATCGTCGCAACCTTGCCGCCGGGCAAAAAGGCCTTTCTGTCGCCTTCGATCTTGCCACCCACCGCGGCTATGATTCCGATAATCCACGCGTCGCAGGCGATGTCGGGAAGGCCGGTGTGGCGATCGATACCGTTGAAGACATGAAGATACTGTTCGACCAGATCCCGCTGGATAAGATGTCGGTATCAATGACCATGAACGGCGCGGTGCTGCCAGTAATGGCTTTTTATATCGTGGCCGCGGAAGAGCAAGGCGTTTCGCCGAAACAGCTTACCGGCACCATTCAGAACGATATTCTGAAAGAATACCTGTGCCGTAATACTTACATTTACCCACCGAAACCCTCCATGCGCATTATTGCCGACATCATCGCCTGGTGTTCGGGCAACATGCCACGCTTTAATACCATCAGCATCAGCGGCTACCATATGGGCGAAGCGGGCGCCAACTGCGTGCAACAGGTCGCTTTTACCCTGGCGGATGGTATTGAATACATCAAAGCCGCCCTTTCAGCCGGGCTGAACATTGATGACTTTGCGCCCCGCCTTTCGTTCTTCTTTGGCATCGGCATGGATCTGTTCATGAACGTCGCCATGCTGCGCGCGGCGCGTTATCTGTGGAGCGAAGCGGTGAGCGGCTTCGGCGCAGCAGACCCGAAATCGTTAGCCCTTCGTACCCACTGCCAGACTTCCGGCTGGAGCCTGACCGAACAGGATCCCTATAACAACGTGATCCGTACCACTATCGAAGCGCTCGGCGCCACGCTTGGCGGCACCCAGTCACTCCATACCAACGCCTTTGACGAAGCACTCGGTCTGCCCACCGACTTTTCTGCCCGCATCGCGCGTAACACGCAAATCATCCTGCAAGAGGAATCAGAAATCTGCCGCACCGTGGATCCGCTGGCTGGCTCTTACTATGTGGAGTCGTTGACCGATCACATTGTTAAACAGGCGCGGGCCATCATCCAGCAGATCGACGACGCGGGCGGGATGGCAAAGGCTATCGAAGCCGGGTTACCGAAACGGATGATTGAAGAAGCATCAGCCCGCGAGCAATCACTGATCGACCAGGGCAAACGCGTCATTGTCGGCGTCAACAAATACAAGCTGGAAAAAGAGGACGACACGACCGTCCTGGAGATCGACAACGTCAAGGTGCGCAACGAGCAGATCACCTCTCTGACGCGGATCCGCGCGACCCGCGATGATGCCGCCGTTCACGCGGCGCTGGCGGCGTTGACTCACGCCGCATTGCATCATGAAAACCTGTTGGCCGCCGCCGTGAACGCCGCACGCGTCCGCGCCACGCTGGGTGAGATCTCCGACGCGCTGGAGTCGGCGTTTGACCGTTATCTGGTGCCTAGCCAGTGCGTCACTGGGGTGATTGCGCAGAGCTACCATCAGTCCAACCAATCGGCCTGCGAGTTTGACGCCATTGTTGCGCAAACAGAGCAGTTCCTGGCAGACCGCGGACGTCGTCCGCGCATTTTGATCGCCAAAATGGGTCAGGATGGTCACGATCGCGGCGCAAAAGTGATCGCCAGCGCCTATTCCGATCTCGGCTTCGACGTCGATCTCAGCCCGATGTTCTCCACTCCGGAAGAGATCGCCCGCCTGGCGGTAGAAAACGATGTACACGTCGTCGGCGCCTCATCGCTCGCGGCCGGTCATAAAACGCTCATCCCGGAACTGGTCGACGCGTTGAAAAAATGGGGACGCGACGATATCTGCGTGGTCGCCGGCGGCGTGATCCCTCCCCAGGATTACGCCTTCCTGGAGGAGCGCGGCGTGGCGGCCATTTATGGACCCGGCACTCCAATGCTGGAAAGCGTACGCGACGTACTGAAACGGATAAGTCAGCATCATGATTAGTGAATCCACGCTGGCTGACACCGTGCGGCGATTACGCCAGGCCGAGCGGGCGACGCTCGCCCAGGCCATGACGCTGATTGAAAGTCAGCACCCTCGTCACCAGGCGCTGAGCGCACAACTGCTGGATGCCATAATGTCTTTCACCGGCAACGCGCTGCGTCTGGGGATCACGGGTACGCCGGGGGCCGGGAAAAGCACCTTTCTGGAGGCTTTCGGTACGCGACTGATCCGCGACGGACTGCGCGTGGCGGTGATTGCCGTCGACCCCAGCAGTCCAATCAGCGGTGGCAGCATCCTTGGCGACAAAACGCGGATGACCGAACTGGCGCGATCGGATGCCGCCTTCATCCGTCCGGCCCCCTCCCGCGGGCATCTGGGTGGAGCCTGTCTGCATGCACGAGAGCTGGGGCTGTTGTGCGAAGCGGCGGGCTTCGACGTTGTGATTATCGAAACCGTCGGCGTTGGACAATCGGAAACAGAAATTGCCCAGATCGTGGACTGCTTTGTGTCGTTACAGATAGCCGGCGGCGGCGACGACCTGCAGGGCATCAAAAAAGGGATCATGGAAATGGCGGACGTGATTGTCATCAACAAGGATGACGGGGAAAACCATAACCGTGTCGCCATCGCCCGCCATATGTACGAAAGCGCACTGCATATTGTGCGGCATAAATATGCCGAGTGGCAGCCGCAGGTATTGACCTGTAGCGCGCTGGAAAAACGTGGGATTGACGAGGTCTGGCAGACCATCTGCGATTTCAGAACACAGATGACCTCCAGCGGACGGCTGCAACAGGTGCGCCAGTTGCAGGAAATTGCCTGGTTGCAAAAGCAGACGGAAGCCGAGGCGTTGCGACTGCTGTTCTCCCGTGACGACTTCGACCACTACTACCACCTGACGCAGCAGGCCGTCAAAAACAACCGTCTCTCGCCGCGCGCTGGCCTTCAGCGAATCAGCGAATACCTTCAGAATCATTACTTTGCATAAAGAGAAAAATATGTCTTATCAATACGTTAACGTTGTTATCATCCGTAAAGTGGCGGTCATTGAGTTCAACTATGCCCGCAAACTGAACGCCCTGAGCAAAGTCTTTATTGACGATCTCATGCTGGCGCTCAGCGATCTCAATCGCCCGGATATTCGCTGTATTATCCTGCGTGCGCCCAGCGGCGCGAAGGTCTTCTCCGCCGGTCATGACATTCATGAACTGCCCTCCGGGCGTCGCGATCCGCTCTCTTATGACGATCCGCTGCGCCAGATCACCCGCATGATTCAGAAGTACCCCAAACCGGTGATCTCCATGGTCGAAGGCAGCGTCTGGGGAGGGGCGTTTGAGATGATCATGAGCTCCGATCTGATCATCGCCGCCAGTACCTCCACGTTCTCCATGACCCCGGTCAACCTTGGCGTTCCATACAATCTGGTCGGGATCCACAACCTGACCCGCGATGCGGGTTTCCATATCGTCAAAGAGCTGATCTTCACCGCGTCCCCTATCACCGCACAGCGCGCGATGGCGGTCGGCATTCTCAACCATGTCGTCGCCGCCGAAGAGCTGGAGGATTTCACGTTGCAGATGGCGCACCATATCTCGGAAAAAGCGCCGCTGGCCATTGCCGTGATCAAGGAAGAGCTACGCGTGCTTGGCGAAGCGCACACCATGAATTCCGATGAGTTCGAACGTATTCAGGGGATGCGCCGCGCCGTTTACGACAGCGAAGATTATCAGGAAGGGATGAACGCGTTTATGAATAAACGTAAACCCAATTTTGTGGGCCATTGATACCAGGAAGGGACAAGATATGAAAGACCCCTGGACAAGGATGAGCGCCGACGACGCCGCGCAGGTCATTGAGCACAATGCGATGGTTGCTTTCAGCGGCTTTACCCCCGCCGGTTCGCCCAAAGCACTCCCTGCGGCTATCGCCCGCCGCGCCAGCGAACTGCATCAGGCGCAACAACCGTTTCAGATTCGGTTATTGACGGGAGCGTCTATTGGCGCTGCCGCCGATGATGCGCTGTCTGAGGCTGACGCCATCTCATGGCGTGCGCCCTATCAGACGTCAGGCAGCCTTCGGCAAAAAATCAATCAGGGTCAGGTTCGATTTGTAGACCTGCATCTGAGTGAAGTGGCGCAGATGGTAAACTATGGTTTCTTTGGTGATATTGACGTCGCGGTGATTGAAGCCTCGGCGATCGCGCCTGACGGACGAGTCTGGCTCACCAGCGGGATCGGCAATGCGCCCACCTGGCTACTGCGGGCGAAGAAAGTCATCATTGAGCTGAATCACTACCATAACCCACGCGTCGCTGAACTGGCTGATATCGTCATTCCCGGCGCGCCACCGCGTCGCAACAGCGTCCCCATTTTTCATGCGATGGATCGCGTGGGCGCCCGGTATGTGCAGATTGATCCCACCAAGATTATTGCGGTGGTCGATACAGAACTCCCCGACGGCGGAAACGTGCTGGATAACGCCAATCCTGTCTGCCAGCAAATCGCCGATAACGTCGTAACGTTTCTGCTGGAAGAAATGGCGCGTGGGCGGATCCCCGCGGAGTTTCTGCCGCTGCAAAGCGGGGTGGGTAATATCAATAATGCCGTGATGGCGCGACTGGGTGAAAATCCGGATATTCCGTCTTTTATGATGTATTCGGAGGTGTTACAGGAGTCTGTCGTGCATCTACTGGAAACGGGAAAAATCACCGGAGCCAGCGCCTCCAGTCTGACGGTATCCGCTGATTCCTTGCGAAAGATTTATGACAATTTGGACTTCTTCGCCAGCCGTATTGTGCTTCGCCCACAGGAGATCTCGAATAATCCGGAAATTATTCGCCGTCTTGGCGTAATTGCCCTCAATGTCGGGCTGGAGTTTGATATCTACGGCCATGCCAACTCAACGCACGTGGCTGGCGTGAATCTAATGAACGGCATTGGCGGCAGCGGTGATTTTGAGCGCAACGCCTACCTGTCTATCTTTATGGCGCCATCCATCGCTAAAGGCGGCAAGATTTCCACTATCGTCCCCATGTGCAGTCACGTTGATCACAGCGAGCACAGCGTGAAGGTGATCATCACCGAACAGGGGATCGCCGATCTGCGGGGACTCTCACCGCTACAACGGGCGCACACGATCATCGACAACTGTGCGCATCCTCTCTATCAGGACTATCTACATCGCTATCTCGCCAGTGCGCCTGGCGGGCACATTCATCACGATCTCAACCACGCGTTCGATCTGCACCGCAATCTGATTGAACGCGGTTCGATGCTCGGCTAAGCCATCTCTGCGCCACGATCTTCCGCAATATGCTGAAGCATCGTGGCGGTATAGCGGTGGTTTTTCAGGGAGTAAAGGTACTCCTGCATATACATCGTACCGCCGGGCGCATCGAAATACTTCAACGTTGCCGGATTCACCAGACGCCAGGCAAACCAGGGGATCACGGTCAGAAACTGCCCGCGCTCTACCGCGCTTATCTTCGCCATAAAGCTGTAGGGACGATAGATGATCGTTGGGTTAATACCGCATGGCCGCATATGCGCTTCCAGTATCGCTTCAAAATTGGCCCGATTCTGAAAGCGCATTTGCAGCCAGGGCAGTTCACGCAAAAGCGTCTGCGGCTGTTTATCCTCATAGCGACGGGAAACAAGAAACCCCAGACGCAAAGGCTTCAACTCACTGATGGTCAGATTGTCCAGCTCCTGCACGCGAGCCGAAACATACTGTGGAGAAATGATAAAATCGAGCTGGCGGCTAAACAGGTCATCAATGACTTCATTCTCGCTGAACTCAACGGACTTTACGGTCACGCCGTCATACTTATCGCCCAGGCTAATCAACTGGTCGAAAATAATCGTTGGGTAGGTGTTGTCGACGCCAATGACTATGTTGCGCGAACCACGTGCAGCGTGATGAATTTCATTATCGATTGCCGACAAGGACTGATAAATCGGAAACAGTTTCTGGTACAACTCCTGCCCGGCCCTGTTCAGGCTTATGCTGTTGTCTTTACGGGTAAACAGCGTATAGCCAATTTGATCTTCCAGCGCAGAAATGCTTTTACCAAATGGCGATGCCGTCATGTGTATTTTCTCAGCCGCTCTGGCGATATTATTGGTTTGCGCCAACAGGATGAAATTACGCATTTTTTTCGAGATAAAAACATCCATAAAACACTCCATTATTCATCGCCATGACATCTCAACTGGCTGCGAAAAAATACTGGATAACGCATCACCCTTTTTTGCAGTTGTTCACAAAACAGCGATAGTTCTGTCGCCGCAACCGCCGCGCAGCACAGATATCGACATCGATATTCAAGCGCTGTTTTTTATCCGCAGTCGCGCTAATCACATTGACATTCCTGCGCAGAACACGTATCCCTGTCATTCATTGCTGCATAAAATGGGATACAAAATGTCATCGTTGCATATTTCGCAAGGCACGTTTCGTCTTAGCGACACAAAAACGCTTCACCTGGATTCCGTGACGTTAAACGCGGGTGAGAGTTGGGCGTTTGTCGGTTCGAACGGAAGCGGGAAATCAGCGCTGGCACGCGCGCTGGCCGGCGAATTGTCGCTGCTCAAAGGTGAGCGCCAGTGCGCATTCTCGCGGATAACACGCCTCTCCTTCGAGCAACTGCAGAAACTGGTCAGCGATGAATGGCAGCGTAATAACACCGATATGCTCAGTCCTGGCGAAGAGGATACCGGACGCACCACGGCGGAAATCATTCAGGACGAAGTGAACAACCCGGCCCGCTGCGCGACGCTTGCGCAGCAGTTTGGTATCGCTCACCTGCTCGATCGCCGCTTTAAATATCTCTCTACCGGCGAAACGCGTAAGACGTTGCTCTGCCAGGCGCTGATGGCTGAGCCGGACCTGTTGATTCTCGACGAGCCGTTTGACGGTCTCGACGTCGCCTCCCGCCAGCAACTGGCAGGACTGCTTGAAACGCTCCATCAGTCAGGCATCACGCTGGTGCTGGTATTAAATCGCTTTGATGAAATCCCGCCGTTTGTTCAGTTTGCCGGCGTACTGGTTGACTGCGCTTTAACGGAAACCGGGGCGAAAACCGCTTTACTCCAGCAGGCGCTGATCGCTCAACTCGCGCATAGCGAGCGACTGGAAGGGGTGGCATTACCTGAAGCCGACGAACCCGCCGCCCAGCCTGCTCTGGCCACCGATGCGCCGCGGATCATCCTCCGGGATGGCGTCGTGTCGTATAACGATCGCCCTATTCTCGATCGTCTGAGCTGGCAGGTCGATCCCGGCGAACACTGGCAGATTGTCGGCCCCAACGGGGCAGGAAAATCGACGCTGCTCAGCCTGATCACCGGCGACCATCCGCAGGGTTACAGCAACGATCTGACGCTGTTTGGTCGTCGTCGCGGCAGTGGGGAAACTATCTGGGATATCAAAAAGCACATTGGCTACGTCAGTAGCAGTCTGCATCTCGACTACCGGGTGAGCACCACGGTGCGCAATGTGATTCTGTCGGGCTATTTCGATTCCATCGGGATTTATCAGGCCGTGTCGGATCGTCAACAAAAACTCGCACAGCAGTGGCTGGACATTCTGGGACTCGACAAACGTACCGCTGACGCGCCGTTTCACAGTCTCTCCTGGGGACAACAGCGACTGGCGCTGATCGCCCGTGCGCTGGTTAAGCATCCGACCCTGCTGATCCTCGACGAACCCTTACAGGGGCTGGATCCGCTGAACCGACTGCTTATTCGTCGCTTTGTCGATGTGTTGATTAGCGAGGGCGACACGCAACTGCTGTTTGTCTCCCATCACGCTGAAGATGCGCCTGCCTGCATTACCCATCGTCTGGAATTTGTGCCAGACGGCGAGACCTATACCTATCAGCAAACGCGGCTGCGTTAGTTTTCATCCGTGGGCGCGAAAGCGCCCTTTTTTTCGGATAAAAGGCGCAATCATTCTTAAAGTTAATGATTTATAATCGATTAATTGATGACTCAACGTGAGAAATTGTGAGTGTAAACGATTCCACTATTTTATTCCATGTCACACTTTTCGCATCTTTGTTATGCTATGGTAATTCCATACCATAAGCTTAACGGAGCGAATTATGAGAGTTCTGGTCACCGGTGGTAGCGGTTACATAGGAAGTCATACTTGTGTACAATTGCTGAAAAACGGTCATGACGTCATCATCCTTGATAACCTCTGCAACAGTAAGCGTAGCGTACTGCCTGTTATTGAACGTCTGAGCGGCAAACATCCAACGTTTGTTGAAGGCGATATCCGTAACGAAGCGCTGATGACGGAGATCCTGCACGATCACGCCATTGACACTGTCATCCATTTTGCCGGACTGAAGGCCGTCGGCGAATCCGTTGCAAAGCCGCTGGAATACTATGACAACAACGTCAACGGAACACTGCGACTGATTAGTGCCATGCGCGCCGCCGGCGTCAAAAACTTCATTTTCAGCTCATCCGCCACCGTCTACGGCGACCAGCCGAAAATCCCTTACGTTGAAAGCTTCCCGACCGGCACGCCGCAAAGCCCTTATGGCAAAAGTAAGCTGATGGTTGAGCAAATCCTCACCGATCTGCAAAAAGCCCAGCCGGAATGGAGCATCGCGCTGCTGCGCTATTTCAACCCGGTCGGCGCGCATCCATCAGGGGACATGGGCGAAGACCCGCAGGGCATCCCGAATAACCTGATGCCTTACATCGCCCAGGTTGCAGTGGGCCGTCGCGACTCCCTCGCCATTTTTGGCAACGATTATCCGACCGAAGACGGTACCGGTGTCCGCGATTACATCCACGTGATGGATCTGGCTGATGGTCACGTTGCCGCGATGGAAAAACTGGCGGGCAAACAGGGCGTCCATATTTACAACCTCGGCGCAGGCGTCGGCAGCAGCGTGCTGGACGTGGTCAATGCCTTCAGCAAAGCCTGCGGAAAACCGGTGAATTATCATTTTGCTCCGCGTCGCGATGGTGACCTGCCAGCCTACTGGGCAGATGCCAGCAAAGCCGACCACGAACTGGACTGGCGTGTAACGCGCACGCTTGATGAGATGGCGCAGGACACCTGGCACTGGCAGTCGCGTCATCCGCAGGGATACGAGGATTAAGAAATATCATGAGTCAATTCAACCCCGTCGATCATCCGCATCGTCGTTTTAATCCGCTCACCGGACAGTGGATTCTGGTGTCGCCGCATCGTGCTAAGCGCCCCTGGCAAGGGGCGCAAGAAACGCCCTCTAATGACGTACTGCCAGCACACGATCCGGACTGTTTCCTGTGCGCGGGCAATACCCGCGTCACCGGTGATAAAAATCCGGATTACAGTGGGACGTTTGTGTTCACTAACGACTTTGCCGCGCTGATGACGGATACGCCTGACGCGCCGGACAGTCACGACCCGCTGATACGTTGCCAGAGCGCACGCGGCACCAGTCGCGTTATTTGTTTTTCACCGGATCACAGTAAAACCCTGCCGGAGCTTAGCATTCCTGCCCTGACCGAAATAGTGAAAACCTGGCAAGAGCAAACCGCTGATCTTGGGAAACGTTATCCCTGGGTACAGGTCTTTGAAAACAAAGGCACGGCGATGGGCTGCTCGAATCCCCACCCCCACGGCCAGATTTGGGCCAACAGTTTTCTGCCAAACGAAGCTGAACGCGAAGATCGCCTGCAAAGAACTTATTTTGCTGAGCAGGGGTCGCCGATGCTGGTTGACTATGTGCAGCGTGAACTGGCTGACGGCAGCCGTACGGTAGTAGAAACCGATCACTGGCTGGCTGTCGTCCCTTACTGGGCAGCCTGGCCCTTCGAAACGCTATTACTGCCGAAAGCGCACGTGCTGCGCATTACTGATTTGACCGACGAACAGCGCGCAGACCTTGCGCTGGCGTTGAAAAAACTGACCAGTCGTTACGACAATCTGTTCCAGTGCTCTTTCCCCTATTCAATGGGCTGGCACGGCGCGCCGTTTAACGGTGCAGAGAACGAACACTGGCAGCTACACGCACACTTTTATCCGCCGCTGCTACGCTCCGCGACCGTCCGCAAATTTATGGTCGGTTACGAAATGCTGGCCGAAACCCAGCGCGATCTCACAGCAGAACAAGCGGCAGAGCGTCTGCGCGCGGTCAGCGACATCCATTTTCGCGAATCCGGAGTATAAAAATGAGTCTGAAAGAGAAAACACAATCTCTGTTTGCTGAAAAATTCGGCTACCCTGCAACCCACACTATTCAGGCGCCAGGCCGCGTCAATCTCATCGGCGAACACACCGATTATAACGACGGTTTTGTGCTGCCCTGCGCCATTGATTATCAAACCGTGATCAGTTGCGCTGCCCGCAACGACCGCCAGATCCGTGTCATTGCGGCCGATTACGATAATCAGACTGACGAGTTTTCTCTTGATGCTCCTATCGTCACCCATGACAGCCAGCAGTGGGCAAACTACGTACGCGGCGTGGTGAAGCACCTGCTCAAGCGCGACAGCAGCTTTGGTGGCGCAGACCTGGTGATCAGCGGTAATGTCCCACAGGGCGCGGGTTTAAGTTCTTCTGCTTCGCTGGAAGTGGCGGTCGGTACCGTGTTCCAGCAGCTTTACCATCTGCCACTGGACGGCGCGCAGATTGCGCTCAACGGTCAGGAAGCGGAAAACCAGTTTGTCGGCTGTAACTGTGGGATTATGGATCAGCTCATCTCCGCGCTGGGCAAGAAAGATCATGCCCTGCTGATCGACTGCCGCACGCTGGGCACCAAAGCGGTCTCAATGCCAGAAGGCGTAGCGATCGTCATCATCAACAGCAACTTTAAGCGCACGCTGGTCGGTAGCGAGTACAACACTCGCCGTCAGCAGTGCGAAACAGGCGCGCGTTTCTTCCAGCAACCGGCATTGCGTGATGTCAGTCTCGATACCTTTAACGCCGTGGCGAATGAACTGGACCCACTGGTTGCCAAACGCGTCCGTCACGTGTTAACTGAGAATGCACGTACTGTTGAAGCCGCCAGCGCGCTGGAAAAAGGCGATCTGCAACGCATGGGGCAACTGATGGCGGAATCGCACGCCTCGATGCGTGATGATTTTGAAATCACCGTGCCGCAGATTGATACGCTGGTTGACATTGTCAAAGCCACAATTGGGGAGAAAGGCGGTGTACGCATGACCGGCGGTGGATTTGGCGGTTGTGTTGTGGCGCTGATCCCGGAAGCGCTGGTCCCTGCCGTCCAGCAAGCCGTGGCTGCACAGTACGAAGCTAAAACCGGTATCAAAGAAACATTCTATGTGTGCAAACCATCACAAGGAGCAGGACAGTGCTGAATGAAACACCCGCACTGGCACCCGATGGTCAGCCGTACCGCCTGTTAACCCTGCGCAATGACGCAGGGATGGTGGTTACGCTGATGGACTGGGGTGCTACGTTACTCTCGGCCCGAATTCCCCTTTCCGACGGCAGCGTGCGTGAAGCGTTACTGGGCTGCGCCAGTCCGGAGCATTATCAGGATCAGTCGGCGTTTCTGGGTGCCTCGATTGGCCGTTACGCCAACCGGATTGCCGACAGCCGTTACACGTTTAGCGGTGAGACGGTCAGTCTGCTGCCAAGCCAGGGCGTCAACCAACTACATGGCGGGCCAAACGGATTTGATAAACGCCGCTGGCAGATAGTCAATCAGAACGAACGTCAGGTACTGTTCGCCCTCACCTCCGACGATGGCGATCAGGGTTTTCCGGGCAATTTGTGCGCCACGGCGCAATATCGTCTGACCGATGATAACCGCATCTCGATTACCTATCGCGCGACGGTGGATAAGCCGTGTCCGGTCAATCTGACTAACCACGTTTACTTCAACCTCGATGGCGATCAAACCGACGTGCGCAACCATAAGCTGCAACTTCTGGCGGATGAATATCTGCCGGTGGATGAAGGCGGGATCCCACGGGACGGCCTGAAACCGGTCGCCGGAACCTCATTTGATTTCCGCACCGCGAAGGTGATCGCCAGCGAATTTCTTGCCGATGACGACCAGCGCAAAGTGAAAGGCTACGATCACGCCTTCCTGTTGCAGGCAAAAGGCGACAGTAAAAAACCGGTTGCCCTGCTCACTTCGCAAGACGGGAAGTTGCAGATGGAGGTCTACACCTCGGCCCCGGCGCTACAGTTTTACTCCGGTAATTTTCTCGGTGGCACCTCTTCACGCGGACCGAACGCCTACGATGATTATCAGGGCCTGGCGCTGGAGAGCGAATTCCTGCCAGACAGCCCGAACCATCCGGAATGGCCGCAGCCAGACTGCGTTCTGCGCCCCGGAGAGGAGTACGCCAGCCTGACGGAATATCGTTTTATTCCTTCCTGATGGTGCGGCACAGCCAGTGTAAAATGCCCGATAGCGCCTGCGTATCGGGCTTAAGATATCGCATCTTGCTCAAATCCCCATCACTCAAAGACAAAATCGCAACTTAGAGTTCACAAGAACCTTACACTGCTGCACTATTTTCGCTATGGTTATGCGTAAGCATTGCCGCTGCCCCGTCACGGCAATATAATGAGAATTATTATCATTCGATAAAGCTTGAGGAGTGAGAGTATGGCTGTAACTAAGCTGGTTCTGGTACGCCACGGCGAAAGCCAGTGGAACAATGAAAACCGCTTCACCGGTTGGTATGACGTTGACCTGTCCGAGAAAGGCGTGGGTGAAGCGAAAGCAGCAGGCAAACTGCTGAAGGCTGAAGGCTATAGCTTCGATTTTGCTTATACCTCTGTGCTGAAACGTGCCATCCATACGCTGTGGAACGTCCTGGATGAACTGGATCAGGCCTGGCTACCGGTTGAGAAATCCTGGAAACTGAACGAACGTCACTACGGTGCGTTGCAGGGTCTGAACAAAGCAGAAACCGCTGAGAAATACGGTGACGAGCAGGTTAAACAGTGGCGTCGTGGCTTCGCGGTGACCCCGCCGGAGCTGACCAAAGATGACGAGCGCTATCCGGGGCACGATCCGCGCTATGCCAAACTGACGGAAAAAGAATTGCCGCTGACCGAGAGCCTGGCGCTGACCATCGATCGCGTGATCCCTTACTGGAATGAAACCATTCTGCCGCGCATGAAGAGCGGCGAGCGCGTGATCATCGCTGCGCACGGCAACTCTCTGCGCGCGCTGGTGAAATACCTCGACAACCTGAGCGAAGACGAAATCCTCGAACTGAACATCCCGACCGGCGTGCCGCTGGTGTATGAGTTCGACGAAAACTACCAGCCAATCAAACGTTACTATCTGGGTAATGCCGACGAGATCGCGGCGAAAGCGGCTGCCGTCGCCAACCAGGGTAAAGCGAAGTAATTTACCTTACGACGTAAAAAAGCCGACTCAATGAGTCGGCTTTTTATTCGCAAGACTTAACCGCGACGCGCTTTTACCGCATCCGCAAGCTGGCGCAGGATGGTGTCGGTATCTTCCCAGTTAATGCAGGCATCGGTAATGCTTTTGCCGTACACCAGCGGCTCACCGCTGTCCGGGTTCTGATTGCCTTCTACCAGATGGCTTTCAATCATCACGCCCATAATCGCAGTCTCACCGTTAGCAATTTGCTGGCAGACATCAGCCCCGACTTCCATCTGCTTTTTAAACTGCTTACAGGAGTTGGCATGGCTGAAATCAATCATGATTTGCGCAGGCAGACCCGCTTTCGCCAGACCCTCTTTCACCGCCGCGACATGTGCAGCGCTGTAGTTCGGCTCTTTGCCGCCGCGCAGAATGATATGGCAATCGCCGTTACCGCTGGTGTTCACAATGGCGGAGTGACCCCATTTGGTGACAGACAGGAAGCAGTGCGGTGCACCAGCGGCGTTAATGGCATCAATCGCCACTTTAATGGTGCCATCGGTACCGTTCTTGAAGCCGACCGGACAAGAAAGACCCGACGCCAGCTCACGGTGAACCTGAGATTCGGTAGTACGCGCGCCAATCGCGCCCCAGCTCATCATGTCCGCCAGGTATTGCGGGGTGATCATATCGAGGAATTCACCTGCCGTCGGCAGGCCGCTGTCGTTAATATCCAGCAGCAGCTTACGCGCAATGCGCAGGCCGTCATTGATCTGGAAGCTGTTATCCATGTGCGGATCGTTAATCAGCCCTTTCCAGCCAACGGTCGTACGCGGTTTTTCAAAGTAGACACGCATGACGATTTCCAGCTCGCCTTTCAGCGCTTCGCGCAGCGCCAGCAGACGACCTGCGTACTCTTTCGCCGCCACAGGATCATGAATAGAGCACGGCCCAATCACCACCAGCAGGCGATCGTCATTCCCCTTCAAAATTTTGTGAATGGCTTTACGCGCATGGGCAACCGTGTTGGCGGCATTTTCTGTAGCGGGGAATTTTTCCAGCAGTGCGACAGGGGGTAATAACTCGTTGATCTCTTTAATACGTAAATCGTCGTTCTGATAATTCATGATTATTCCAGCGTTGCCATACTTATCTAAATGAATGCAATCCCTCCAATCTATATCCTCAGCCAAAAAGTGTAAACGGGCTTTTACACTTCGAACGGAATAATCCTGGAATTCAGCTAAAAAACGCCACAAAGTAGCGAAAAACGAGATCTAACCTACAATTTTTAACTGTAACCACTCTGTTTATGAATCTTTTCAAGATTCTCTGCTGAGCCTTTGCGCTCGTTTGAGATCGTTAACCATTGCCTGACCCTTGACTGGCATATGCACTGTTGGAAGACGTTATCCGACATCTCAACCATAACAGGAGCATCTGATGAAAATGACAAAATTAGCTTCACTTTTCCTGACCGCTACGCTCAGCCTTGCCAGCGGCGCTGCGCTGGCAGCCGAAACCAGTGCCCAGACCAATAATGGCCAGGCGAACGCCGCCGCCGACGCAGGCCAGGTCGCTCCGGATGCAAAAGAAAACGTGGCGCCAAATAATGTCGATAACGACAACATCAACTCAGGTGGCACAATGCTGCATCCGAATGGTTCATCGATGAAACATGAGGGGATGACCAAAGATGAGGTGCACAAAAACACCATGTGTAAGGACGGGCGCTGCCCGGATGTGAATAAAAAAGTGGAAACCGGAAATGGCATTAACAACGACGTTGATACTAAAACCGATGGCACCACTCAGTAATACTGAAAATGGCTAATAACGGGAGAGCTCAGGCTCTCCTTTTTTAATTTATTAATCCAGAAACGGTATGATGTCATACAGTTAAGAAAAGAATACCCAAGGGATGACATTATGGCGCACTCACACTCACATTCGGCCCCTCATCTGCCCGAGGATGGCAACGCCCGCCGTCTGATGCTCGCGTTTTGCATCACGGCAGGCTTTATGTTGCTGGAGGTAGTGGGCGGGATTTTATCCGGTTCACTGGCGCTGCTCGCCGACGCCGGACACATGCTAACCGATGCCGCCGCGCTACTGTTCGCATTACTGGCCGTTCAGTTTGCCCGCCGACCGCCAACTGTCCGCCATACCTTTGGCTGGCTGAGACTGACAACACTGGCCGCTTTCGTCAACGCGATTGCGTTAGTCGTGATTACGATTTTAATCGTCTGGGAGGCGATTGAGCGCTTCTACACGCCGCGTCCGGTAGCGGGCGGCATGATGATGGTCATCGCCGTCGCCGGATTGCTGGCAAACATCCTAGCCTTCTGGATCCTGCACCGCGGCAGCGAAGAGAAAAACCTGAACGTACGCGCCGCGGCGTTGCATGTGATGGGGGATTTATTGGGTTCAGTGGGGGCCATCATCGCGGCGGTGATCATTATCTGGACCGGCTGGACGCCTGCCGACCCGATTCTGTCAATACTGGTTTCACTGCTGGTTCTGCGCAGCGCCTGGCGCTTATTGAAAGATAGCGTGAATGAGTTGCTGGAAGGTGCCCCGGTTTCGCTGGATATCGCTGCGCTGCAGCGCCACCTCAGCAGGGAGCTTCCTGAAGTGCGAAACGTCCATCACGTACACGTGTGGATGGTGGGGGAAAAACCGGTCATGACCCTGCATGTACAGGTGATCCCGCCGCATGATCATGACGGGCTGCTGGCGCGCATCCAGCATTTTCTGATTCATCATTACCAGATTGCACACGCCACCATTCAGATGGAATATCAGCCCTGTCACGGGCCGGACTGCGATCTCAATCAGAAAGTGTCCGGCCATTCACATCATCACCACTAATGGGACAGCGCGTGTGAGCCTCGTTCGCGCGCGCTGTTAATCCACATCCGGCTACCGTTAAGCGCGATGAAGGTCAGGATCAGGTACTCCAGCGACATCGCATAGACCCCCTGCAGGGCAAAGATCACCACGCTAATCACATTGATTACCACCCAGAGCAGCCAGTTCTCAACGTATTTGCGAGTCATCAGGATCATCGCCACGATCGACAATACCATCATGCAGGAATCCCAGAACGGGAAGGCATCGGGCTGTAAATCCGGTACAGCAACCTGCAGGCCCAGCATCTGCATGATCGATACCGCAATACGGGTCAGAAAAGCAAAGACCGGGTCGATATAGATTGTCATCAGACCGATCGCCACCACACAAACCGCCAGCCAGCCCAGCGCCTTCGGCAGAGGAAGCCAGCGAATCTTGAGCTCCGCCTCATTCTGCGTGGTCTGCCGCGACCACGCATACCAGCCGTAAATGTTGGCGGCGAAAAAGAAAAGCTGCAACAGCAGGCTGGCGTAGAGCTGGATCTGGAAAAAGATGATCGCAAACAGCGTAACGTTAATCAGGCCAAAAACGTAGTTGCTGATCTTCTCCATACTGGCGAGACCAATACACAACAACCCCGCGATAGTGCCTATCGCTTCGATCCACGACAGATCGTACCCCCCAGCACCAATGGGTATATGTACCAGAATGTTCTGCGTGCTAAAAAAGTCCATCTTTTCCCCCGGAGCGTGTGATTATCTACGCACGTAGTGTAGCCGCAAATTCCAGCATACGGTTTAACGGCACTAATGCGCCTTCTCGCAGCGCTTCGTCAACCTGTATCTCATGAGTCTGCCCACCCTGCTCCAGCCCCTCAGCGATGGCTTTAAGGCCGTTCATCGCCATCCACGGACAGTGCGCGCAGCTGCGGCAGGTGGCGCCTTCTCCGGCTGTGGGCGCTTCCAGCAACTCTTTGTCCGGTACTGCCTGCTGCATTTTGTAAAAAATACCCCGATCGGTAGCGACAATAAGTTGCTGATGTGGCAGCGTTTTAGCTGCATTAATGAGCTGGCTGGTGGAACCGACAGCATCAGCCATATCCACTATCGCCTGCGGTGATTCCGGGTGAACCAGGATCGCGGCGTCCGGGTACAAACCTTTCATGCGACTCAGCGCCTGCGTTTTGAACTCGTCATGGACGATGCACGCCCCTTGCCAGCAAAGGACATCCGCCCCTGTCTGCTTTTGAACATATTTTCCGAGATGGCGATCCGGTGCCCAGATGATTTTTTCACCCAAACTATCCAGATGCTCAATCAGTTCAACCGCGATACTGGACGTCACCACCCAGTCGGCGCGAGCCTTAACCGCCGCGGAAGTATTGGCGTAAACCACGACGGTGCGATCCGGATGGGCATCGCAGAACGCGCTGAATGCGTCGATCGGACAGCCAAGATCCAGCGAGCATTCCGCCTCGAGGGTCGGCATTAAAATTGTTTTTTCCGGGCTGAGAATTTTAGCCGTCTCCCCCATAAAGCGAACGCCTGCAACGAGCAGCGTCGAGGCGGGATGATTGGCGCCAAAGCGGGCCATCTCCAGTGAGTCAGAAATACAGCCGCCGGTCTCTTCGGCCAGTTGCTGGATTTCGGGGTCGGTGTAATAGTGCGCAACCATCACCGCATCACGCTCTTTCAGCAGACGCTTGATTTTTTCACGGTAGAACGCTTTTTCATCGGCACTCAGCGGTACCGGCTTCGGGGGAAACGGATAGATTGCGGCTTCAGGGTCAAACATCACGCTCATCATGCTTTCTCGTTTTGCTAGCTTAACGAATTAACCGACTTAAGGCGTGATGCATGCCATGATCGGTCATATTTGTTTTATATGCTAAACAAGATAGCGGATTGAGCGGCAAAAGTCACAACAATTGCGCTTGATAACGCCGGATGGCGACTGACGTCTTATCCGGCCTGGAAGGGCGTAGCCATTGACCAGATGAATCATTGTCGGCCTGGCAAGCGAAGCGTCATCAGCACTACGCAGGCTCGAATCGTTACATTCTGCGCATAGCAAAAAGGCGCCTTTAGGGCGCCTTTTTACACTGGTGGGTCGTGCAGGATGACTCGGCTTCGCCTCGCCCTTCGGGCCGTTGCTGAAGCAACGTTATCCTTCACGTTTAACATCTGATGTT
>NZ_JBFWLF010000002.1:0-45082 GCF_050252275.1 Citrobacter sp.
CGAATCGTAAACTGTCTCTCGTTGAATCGCGACAGAAAAGATTTTGGGAGCAAATGATGCGCAAAGTTACCGCTGCCGTCATGGCCTCAACGCTGGCACTCAGTACGGTTAGCCATGCAGCTGAAGTCGTTACAGGCGATAACTGGCACCCGGGAGAATCCTCTGCGCCGCGCACTGTACAGAGCCATATGTTTGACGGCATAAGTTTAACCGAACATCAACGTCAACAGATGAGAGATCTGATGCAACAGGCCCGCCATGAGCAGCCGCCTGTTAATGTTAGCGAAATGGAGACGATGCATCGTCTTATTACTGCAGAAAATTTTGATGAAACCGCTGTGCGCGCTCAGGCAGAAAAAATGGCGCAGGCACAGGTTGCCAGACAGGTCGAAATGGCCCGCGTTCGCAACCAGATGTATCGCCTGCTTACCCCCGAGCAGCAAGCGGTTTTAAACGAGAAGCACCAACAAAGAATGGAGCAATTGCGCGACGTGACGCACTGGCAAAAAAGTTCTTCGTTGAAGTTATTGAGTAGTAGCAACTCACGTTCCCAGTAGTAAACCCTGTTTTCCTTGCCATAGACACCATCCCTGTCTTCCCCCACATGATGTGGGGGTTTTTTTTGCCTGTAAATTGTCATCGTCATAATCACTGATTGTCTTACACCATCCGTTATACTACCGGCATGAAATGGCAGGAGTGTTTATGAATCAATCCTATGGGCGGTTAGTCAGTCGGGCGGCCATTGCCGCGACAGTGATGGCATCGCTGTTACTTTTGATCAAAATTTTTGCGTGGTGGTACACCGGGTCGGTGAGTATTCTGGCGGCACTGGTCGACTCGCTGGTGGATATTGCCGCGTCGCTCACTAACCTGTTAGTGGTGCGCTATTCGCTGCAGCCCGCGGATGATGAACATACCTTTGGTCATGGCAAAGCGGAATCACTGGCTGCGCTGGCGCAAAGCATGTTTATTTCCGGTTCGGCGTTGTTTTTATTTTTAACGGGTATCCAGCATCTGATTACCCCCACGCCGATGAACGAACCCGGCGTGGGGGTTGTGGTTACCATTATCGCCCTGATATGTACTGTGGTGCTGGTCTCGTTTCAGCGCTGGGTGGTGAAGCGGACGCAAAGCCAGGCAGTACGGGCGGATATGCTTCATTATCAGTCTGATGTTATGATGAACGGCGCGATTCTCGTGGCGCTCGGTCTGGCCTGGTACGGCTGGCATCGTGCAGACGCGTTGTTTGCTTTGGGGATTGGCATCTATATTTTATATAGCGCGTTACGCATGGGTTATGATGCCGTGCAGTCGTTACTGGATCGCGCATTACCCGATGAAGAACGTCAGGAAATTTTTGACATCGTGACATCATGGCCGGGCGTCAGTGGTGCTCACGATCTCCGTACGCGGCAGTCAGGGCCGACCCGCTTTATTCAGATTCATTTGGAAATGGAAGATAATCTGCCGCTCGTTCAGGCGCATGTTGTGGCTGAACAGGTAGAGCAGGCGATTTTACGGCGTTTTCCGGGCTCCGATGTCATTATCCATCAGGACCCGTGTTCCGTCGTTCCCAGGGAAGGCAAAAGGTTTGAGCTTTCGTAAGTGAGCGTAAAAAAGAGAGCCAGGCCCGCATTTTGTGTATAAATTACCGCCATTTGGCCTGACCTGAATCAATTCAGCAGGACGTGATTGTTATACTATTTGCATATTCGTTGGATCGTCTCGCTATGCAGGATCGACTTCCGGCAACAGACTTCATTTTGCATTCCAAAGTTCAGAGGTAGTCATGATTAAGAAAATCGGTGTGTTGACAAGCGGCGGTGATGCGCCGGGCATGAACGCAGCAATCCGTGGTGTGGTGCGCGCAGCACTGACGGAAGGACTGGAAGTCATGGGGATTTATGATGGCTACCTGGGTCTGTATGAAGACCGTATGGTGCAGCTTGACCGTTATAGCGTGTCCGACATGATTAACCGCGGTGGTACCTTCCTGGGTTCCGCTCGTTTCCCGGAGTTCCGTGACGAAAACGTCCGCGCTGTGGCTATCGAAAACCTGAAAAAACGTGGGATCGACGCGCTGGTGGTGATCGGCGGTGACGGTTCTTACATGGGTGCGAAACGCCTGACTGAAATGGGCTTCCCGTGCATCGGCTTGCCTGGCACTATCGATAACGATATCAAAGGCACTGACTACACCATCGGTTACTTTACGGCGCTGGGCACCGTGGTTGAAGCGATTGACCGTCTGCGCGACACCTCGTCTTCTCACCAGCGTATCTCTATCGTTGAAGTGATGGGGCGTTACTGTGGCGACCTGACGCTGGCGGCAGCGATTGCCGGTGGCTGTGAGTTCGTTGTGGTACCGGAAGTGGAATTCAGCCGTGACGATCTGGTTGCTGAAATCAAAGCGGGTATTGCGAAGGGTAAGAAACACGCTATCGTGGCAATCACTGAGCACATGTGCGATGTCGACGAACTGGCGCATTACATTGAGAAAGAGACGGGCCGTGAAACCCGCTCGACCGTACTGGGTCACATCCAGCGCGGCGGTTCTCCAGTGCCTTATGACCGCATCCTGGCTTCCCGTATGGGTTCTTACGCCATTGAACTGCTGCTGGAAGGTCACGGTGGTCGTTGCGTCGGTATTCAGAACGAAAAACTGGTTCACCATGACATCATCGATGCTATCGAAAACATGAAGCGTCCGTTCAAAGGTGACTGGCTGGATTGCGCGAAGAAACTGTACTGATTCTTCTCTGCGCCTGATGGCGCTACGCTTACCCGGCCTACAGATCGCAAGACTTGTAGGCCGGATAAGGCGTCAGCCGCCATCCGGTATACACCCTCCATATATTCCCTCACGTTATAGCCAATCTTTTTTTATTCTTTAATGTTTGGATACCTTTCTGGCACGCTTTGCTCATCACAACACAACATAAGAGAGTTGGGCGATGAACAAATGGGGCGTGGGGTTAACTTTGCTGCTGGCATCCAGCGGCGTTCTGGCAAAGGATATTCAATTACTGAACGTGTCTTACGATCCAACGCGTGAGCTGTACGAGCAGTACAACAAAGCGTTTAGCGCACACTGGAAGCAAGAAACGGGCGATAACGTGGTGATTCGTCAGTCACACGGCGGGTCAGGCAAACAGGCGACCTCGGTGATTAACGGCATTGAGGCGGATGTGGTGACGCTGGCACTGGCCTATGATGTGGATGCGATTGCCGAGCGTGGTCGTATTGATAAAAACTGGATCAAACGCCTGCCGGACAACTCTGCGCCTTACACCTCCACCATTGTGTTCCTGGTGCGTAAAGGCAACCCGAAGCAAATTCATGACTGGAACGATCTGGTTAAGCCTGGCATTTCGGTGATCACGCCTAACCCGAAAAGCTCCGGCGGCGCACGCTGGAACTATCTGGCTGCCTGGGGTTATGCGCTGCACCACAACAATAACGATCAGGCAAAAGCGCAGGACTTTGTGAAGGCGCTGTTTAAGAATGTCGAAGTGCTGGACTCTGGCGCACGCGGTGCGACCAATACCTTTGTCGAACGCGGCATCGGCGACGTGCTGATCGCCTGGGAGAACGAAGCGCTGCTGGCGACCAATGAGCTGGGCAAAGATAAATTTGAAATCGTGACGCCGAGCGAATCCATTCTGGCTGAACCGACGGTCTCCGTTGTGGATAAAGTGACCGAGAAGAAAGGCACTCAGGCCGTGGCGGAAGCCTATCTGAAGTATCTCTACTCACCGGAAGGTCAGGAGATTGCGGCGAAAAACTACTACCGTCCGCGTGATGCAGAGGTGGCGAAGAAATACGAAAATGTGTTTCCGAAGCTGAAACTCTTTACCATTGATGAAACGTTCGGCGGCTGGACGAAAGCGCAGAAAGAACACTTCTCGAATGGCGGAACGTTCGATCAAATCAGCAAGCGTTAAGAGCTGGCAGGAGAAGAAGCCCGGGGTATTTGCCGCCGGGCTTTTTTATTTGTCATCATTTTGCGTTACTCTTGCAGGCCGTTGAGATACAGGGAACGCGTTATGAAAAAAACAGGCTATGGACTACTGGCCGTTGTCGTTATTGCCGCTGCGGCAGGTTTTGGCTACTGGACGCTGGCCGGAAACCCGGATGCGTTGCGTAAGATTGTGCTTGAGCAATGCCTGCCCAACCAGTTGCAGCATCAAAACCCTGCGCCATGTGTCGAAGTGAAGCCCGATGCCGGATATGTGGTCTTTAAAGATCGCAATGGTCCGCTGCAATATCTGCTGATGCCGACTTATCGCATTAATGGCACCGAGAGTCCGTTGCTGGTGGAACAATACACGCCGAATTTCTTCTGGCTGGCCTGGCAGGCGCGCGATTTCATGAGCCAAAAGTATGGCAAGGATATTCCGGACAGCGTCGTGTCGCTGGCAATCAATTCGCGCAGCGGACGGACGCAAAACCATTTCCACATCCATATCTCCTGCCTTCGTCCTGATGTCAGAGCGCAACTGGACGCTAACCAGACCAAAATCAGCACCCGCTGGTTACCGCTGCCGGGCGGACTGCGCGGGCATGAGTATCTCGCCCGTCGCGTGACAGAAAGCGAACTGGCGCAGCGCAGCCCGTTTATGATGCTGGCCGAAGAGGTGCCGGAAGCGCGTGAGCGCATGGGCAGCTATGCGCTGGCGCTGGCGCGTCAAAGCGATGACGCTTTTGTTCTGTTGGCCACGCAGCGCAACATGCTGGCGTTTAACCGGGCGTCGGCGGAAGAAATTCAGGATCACGACTGTAAGCTCCTGACTCAGCCCTGATCGCCACGCCGACGGTTGTCGGCGTTTTTTTGCACAATCTCCCACTTCAGCCCAGCGAAGATGTATCGTTGGTTAAAATAATGTGAATTCGATCAAAAGATATAAAGGTATACCTTTATATCTTTTATGGTTCCATTACACTCCCTCATAACGCCTGATCCTGGTTTTCTGGGTCATGCGTTAATCATAAAAGCTTTTATTTCACGTAGTTACGTCATCCTTTTTTCGACATTCTTGCGCTGAACGGCGCAAAAGGAATACCGATATGAAATTGTCTATCGTGGAAAAAATAGGTTTCGGCGCCGGGGATATGGCGATCAACGTAGTGATTATTGCCATGCAGCTTCTGCTGGCATATTTCTACACGGATATTTACGGTTTACGGGCAGCGGATGTGGGTGTGCTGCTGGTGGTGGTGCGGATGATCGATGCCATTATCGATCCGGCAATGGGAATGCTGACCGACAAAGTGTCGACCCGCTGGGGACGCTATCGTCCATGGTTGTTATGGTTTGCCATTCCATTTGGTTTTGCCGTCTATCTGATGTTTATCACGCCGGATATGGCGTATATGGCGAAGCTGGCATGGGCCTATTTCACTTACATTCTGATGACGCTGGTTTATACGGCGATCACTATCCCTTATATCTCTCTGATTGGTGTCATCACGAACGATCCGGGCGAGCGTCTGAGCGCCAACGGGTATCGTTTTGTGATGACCAAAATCGCCGCGTTTCTGGTGACGATTGTGGTTCCCATGCTGGCGGTCTGGCTGGGACAGGGCAATAAAGCGCTGGGTTATCAGCTCTCTATGGGCCTGATGGGGGCGATGGGCGCCGTGCTGTTTATCTTCTGCTTTATGACCACCCGTGAACGCAGCGAGCCTGAATTGCCGTCACTGTCCGTCAAGCAGCAGTTCGCGAATCTGCTGCGTAACGACCAGTGGCTGATTCTGGGCGTGGTGATTATGTTGCTGATGTGCGGCTACGTGATCCGCGGTTCGGTCGCGGCCTATTACGCCAAATATTATCTGAATGGCGGTGACAGCCTGATTTCACCGTTCCTGACCGTCGGCGTGGTGGCGTCTATTCTGGCGATGATTGCGACCACGTGGGTGACTAAGTTCTGGGACAAAATAAAAATGTTCCGCTACACCCAACTGATGACCTTCGCGCTGAGTATCGGCATGTATCTTTGCGTCGGGCAGCAGAACCTGATCCTCGCCTTTGTCTTTTACTTTCTCATCAACTTCTTCTGCGACATGCAAATGCCGGTGTTCTGGTCTTCCATCGCGGAGGCCGTCGATTACGGCGAGAAGAAAACCGGGCTGCGCGTTTCCGGACTGGCTTTCGGCGGCATTTTGTTTTTTCAGAAATTCGGGATGGGGATTGCCGGCGGCGTCCTTGGCTTCCTGCTGAGCCACTTCGGCTATCAGGCGGATGTCCAGCAGAGTGCAAGCTCGCTGACCGGGATTGCGCTGATGATGACGCTCATCCCCGCCGTCTTCCATCTGGTGGTTGGCGTGGTGATGAAAAAGTATCTGATCAACAACGATTATTACCGCGATATCCAGAGTGAACTGGCGCAGCGTCAGGCGTGAGGAGGAGCAGATGAGTCATCTCAAAAAAGTCTGGGTGATTGGCGACGCATCCGTGGATCTGGTGCCGGAAGGCGCGGACACCTACCTGAAATGTCCGGGTGGTGCATCGGCTAACGTCGCCGTTTGCATCGCGCGACTGGGTGGCGACTGTGAATTTATCGGCTGTCTTGGGGAGGATGACGCCGGACGTTTTCTCCGCCAGACGCTGGCAGAAAACGGGGTAGGTGTGGGGTCATTGCGCCTCGACCCACAGCAAACCAGCGCGGTACTGATCGTCAATCTGACGCCAGAAGGCGAGCGCAGTTTTACCTATCTGGTACATCCCGGCGCGGACACTTTTGTCTCGGTGCAGGATTTACCGACTTTCAGCGCCAACGAGTGGTTTTACTTCAGCTCGATTGGCCTGACCGACAGTCCGGCGCGTGAGGCGTGTCTGGAAGGCGCCAGACGCATGAAGACGGCGGGAGGGCACGTCATGTTCGACGTTAACCTGCGCGTCAGCATGTGGCGGGATACCCAGGAAATCGTCCCCTTACTCGCACAATCTATTGCGCTGGCCTCCATCTGCAAGGTCTCTGCGGATGAGCTGTGTTGGCTGGGTAAGGTCGAACGCTGGCAGGACGCACGCTATCTGATGCGTGAACTTGGCTGTGAAACCACCGTTATCTCATTGGGCGATGCAGGGGCGTACCTGGTGACGCCAGAGGGCGAATGCGCGTTCCCGGCCGCGAAAATTTCCGTGGTGGACACCACCGGAGCGGGCGATGCCTTTGTCGGCGGGCTGCTTTATACCCTTTCACAGGCCGCTTCCTGGGACAGTCACTTGCTTGCACAGGCGATCGGTACAGCCAATGCCTGCGGCGCGATGGTGGTCACGGCAAAAGGGGCGATGACCGCGCTGCCTTATCCTGAACAGCTCGCGGCTTTTCGCGCCAGTCATCCACTGGAAAAAATATGCTAAACCGTTAAGGAGTCATTCATGCACGTTGAAATTAACAAAATACTGGGCTGCCTGATTGGTGCCGCTGCGGCGGACGCGATGGGCGCAGCGACCGAAGTGCGTACTCAGCAACAAATTCGCGAATACTTTGGTGGCTGGGTGACCGGTTTTGAGAAACCGCCCGCCGATACGTTTGGTCGCTGTAACGAAGCCGGAATGTGTACCGATGACTTTATTCAGGCGAAGTACATCATGGACGCCCTGCTACAGCACCATCGTCAGGTGAGCGATGAAGCAATGCGTGAAGCCTTCCAGCGCTGGCTGGCCTATCCGCACTACGCCAATTTTACCGGGCCAACCACCCGAGCCGCGATGAAAGCCATCTTTAACGATAATCGCGTGTCCCTGCAGGGGGAACTGGAAGGTGAGAAACAGTCGGTACAGATTATCAATAAGGGGAATGCGGAAGCCACCAACGGCGCGGCAATGAAGATTTGGCCTGCCGCTGTACTGCATCCTGGCGACATAGAAAAAGCGATTCAGACTGCGCTGGATATCTGCCGCTTTACCCACAATAACGTACTGGCGATGTCTGGCGCAGCGGCGATGGCGGCAGCAACCAGCGAGGCGTTACAGTCCGTGGCGAGTGCGGAAAGCATCATTGCGGCCGGGATTTACGGCGCTGACAGAGGTTATGCGCTGGCGGCAGAACAGGGTGCGATGATGGTTGCCGGGCCGTCGGTGGCGCGTCGTATTGAACTGGCGGTAGCGATCGGTAAGCGGCACGCCCATTGGGAGACGGCGATTGTTGAGATTGCCGATATCATCGGGTCCGGGTTGCACGTCAGCGAGGCGGTTCCGGCCGCGTTTGGTCTGTTCGCGTGTTGTCCGGATTCGGCCGTTGATGCTATTATTTCCGCCGTTAATATCGGCAATGACACCGATACCGTCGCCACCATGGTTGGGGCACTCTCCGGCGCCTGGCACGGTGCTGATGCTTTTCCTGCCGACTATTTAACTACCGTTAATCGTATGAATCATTTCGATTTGGCTGAACTCGCCAGACAGATTAAAGGGTAGTGCGCTGCCCTGCGGGGGCGGCGACAACCGTCCCCGACTGGCAGACTTTCGAGGTAAATGGCTTGCAGGTTGATAAAACGAGTTTCACTCCGCTGTATAAGCAGTTGTTTTATATCATCTGCCAGCAGATCCAGAACGGCACCCTGCCGCTGGGGAGTCAGTTGCCAACGCAAAAAGCGATCGCCCAAACCTATAATGTGTCGCTGATCGTCGTGAAGCAGGCGTGGAGTGAGTTGATCAACGCCGGTGTGATCACCTCTCAACGCGGAAGTGGTTCCGTGGTGAGCGCGGTGCCGGAAGGCGTCAGCTATGGTCATACCTTTCGCGGGATCACCAGCGACCTGCGTGATGCCAGCGTGGCGGTTGAGAACCGCATTCTGGAAATCGCCACACGCCGGGCGCGCGACGCGCAGGAAGATGGTTTAAGCCTGCCGGCCCATCATCACTATCTCTATATTTCTCGGGTGCGATACCTGAACGATCGCCCGTTTAACCACGAGAAAATTTATCTCGATCTCTCCTTCTTTCCGGGATTAACCCTGACAGCGGATGAACTGGCCCATACCTCGCTTTATCACCTGTTGAATGTGAAAAGCGACTCAGCGATCGAAAAGGTCGATGCCATTCTGCCCAGTCCTGATTTATGCGAGAAGCTGCAGATTGCTGAGAACAAACCACTCCTTTCCGTGGCGCGCCAGACGTTTATGGCGGGGGAAGCGCATCCCTTTGAGTATTGCCGCTACTATGTGCTGTCTGACTACTTCGGCGAAATCCATTATCACTGACCCTCTGCTTTTTTAGGGGGAGACGCGCGTTTACAGAAGGGGGATGCCCCCGTATTCTTGTTGAAAAAAACAACAGGAGACAGGCATGTCGCTCTGGTTTTCACACCCTCTGTTTCTGCCCTCGTTGGTGGTGATTGTCACCATCCTGCTCTGGGCAACCTCGCTATTACCGGAATTTATCACCGCGCTGCTGTTCTTCACGGTGGCGATGGTGGCAAAAATCGCCCCACCGGACGTCATCTTTGGCGGCTTTGCCTCCTCGGCGTTCTGGCTGGTATTCAGCGGCTTTGTGCTGGGCGTGGCGATCCGCAAAACTGGACTGGCGGACAGGGCGGCAAGAGCGTTGTCATCACGGCTGACGGAATCCTGGCCGCTGATGGTCTCAAGCGTGGTGCTGCTGAGCTATGCGCTGGCGTTTGTAATGCCCTCTAATATGGGACGTATTGCGCTGCTGATGCCCGTTGTTGCAGCGATGGCGAAGCGTGCCGGGATCCTTGATGGCACCCGTGCGTGGTATGGCCTGGCGCTTGCTGTGGGTTTCGGCACTTTTCAGCTTTCCGCCACCATTTTGCCTGCTAACGTGCCGAATCTCGTGATGAGCGGGGCGGCAGAAGGATCGTACGGTATCCACCTGAACTATCTGCCTTATCTGCTGCTGCATACGCCGGTATTAGGCTGGCTGAAAGGTGGACTGTTGATTGCGCTGATCTGCTGGCTGTTTCCCGGAAAACCCCATTCGCCACGTGAATTCTCACCACCGGAGCCAATGAGCCGCGACGAAAAGCGACTGGCCTGGATGCTGGCAGTCGTGCTGGTGATGTGGGTCAGCGAAAGCTGGCATGGCATTGGCCCGGCGTGGACCGGGCTGGCGGCAGCGGTCATCACTCTGTTACCGCGTGTCGGGTTCATCAATGGAGAGGAGTTTTCCACGGGGGTTAACATCCGTACCTGCATTTATGTTGCCGGTATTCTTGGACTGGCGAGCGTTGTGACGCAAACCGGTATTGGCGATGCGGTCGGTGAAGCGTTGCTGCATGTGATGCCGCTGGATCCGGAGAAACCGTTCACCAGTTTTCTCGCCCTGACCGGCATCACCACTGCGCTTAACTTCATTATGACCGCCAACGGCGTTCCGGCGCTGTATACCACTCTGGCGCAGAGCTTTTCTGAGGCAACGCAATTCCCACTGCTGTCGGTGATTATGATTCAGGTGCTGGGCTATTCAACGCCGCTACTGCCGTATCAGGCATCACCTATTGTGGTGGCGATGGCGTTAGGCAGGGTGCCAGCGAGAGCCGGGCTGCTCCTGTGTCTGGTGCTGGCGCTGACGACTTATCTGATCCTGCTGCCACTGGACTATGCATGGTTTAATCTATTAGGAAAATTGTAGTGTTAATTGCCTGATTATTTTAGTTTTGTGAGAGGGTGGTGAGTTTTACCTGCACGAATGACGGTTAATACTGAAACGCATACTTATGCGCAGGATACTCAAGGATTGAACCATGGATAGATTGACTCCCATTCGCGGTTGGCCCGCCATCATCTCGATGGTTATCACACTGACCATCTGGTTTATCATCCCTTGTCCTGCGGACGTGACGCCACAGGCATGGCATCTGCTGGCGCTGTTTATCGGTACGATTGCGGCCATTATCGGCAAAGCGATGCCTATCGGGGCGATTGCTGTTGTGGCGATCATGCTGGTGGCGATGACCGGTGTGACGAATCCCGGTAAGCCTGCGGCAGCGCTTAACGATGCGCTGAGTGGCTTTTCCAACCAACTGATTTGGCTGATTGGTTTATCGATCATGCTGTCGCAAAGCCTGCTGAAAACAGGACTTGGGGCGCGTATCGGCTACGGATTTATTGCGTTGTTTGGTAAGCGAACCTTAGGTATCGCGTGGGCATTAACCCTCGCGGAAACGCTGATTGCCCCCGTCACCCCAAGTAACACGGCACGCGGCGGCGGCATTATTCACCCGGTGATGCGCGCCATTGCCGACAGCCTTGGATCGCAGCCCGGCAATAGCGAAAATGGCTCAACGGGGCGCTATCTGGCGCTGGTGAATTACAACATTAACCCGATCAGTTCAGCGATGTTCATCACCGCAACCGCCCCTAACCCCCTCATTGTCACCTTTTTGTCCCAGGGAACGGATGGGGTACTGAATATGACCTGGGGGATGTGGGCCATTGCGGCGCTTCTTCCGGCGGTCGTTTCGCTGATTGTGATGCCCATCGTCATCTGGTGGCTCTATCCACCCGCCATTACCCGCACACCCAATGCGCCGCAGTTCGCCCGGCAAAAGCTGGATCTTCTCGGCCCACTGTCGCTGGCGGAAAAAATCACGCTGGCGGTGTTCATTTTGCTGCTCTGCCTGTGGGCTGGCGTTCCCGCGATGATCATGGGCAGCGGCTGGACCGTTAACCCCACCAGTGCGGCGCTGATCGGTTTATCGATTCTGTTGCTGACGGGGGTATTACACTGGGAGGACATCCTTAAGTGCCGCGGTGCCTGGGATACCATTGTCTGGTTTGCCGCGCTGGTGATGATGGCGGATTTCCTCAGCAAACTGGGACTGGTCGGCTGGCTTGCGACCAGTGTGGGGACGGCAATCAATCATCTTGGCGTCCACTGGAGTATTGCGACACTGCTGTTGATCCTGCTTTACGTCTACTCTCATTACTTTTTCGCCAGCACCACGGCGCATATCACGGCCATGTTCTCCGCCTTCTTCATCGCGGGGTTAGGTCTGGGCGCGCCACCGGCCCTGCTGGGGCTGATGCTCGGTTTCTCCTCTTCGCTGATGATGTCGCTCACCCACTACGGTACGGGCACTGCGCCGATTATTTTTGGCTCTGGCTATGCCACTCTGGCGGAATGGTGGAAGACGGGGCTGGTGATGAGTGTGGTAAACCTGACTATCTGGGCGGTGACAGGGGCTTTCTGGTGGCACTGGTTGGGATACTGGTAATACGGGGATAAGTCGGGGGAGAGGTCCCCCCCGACTACACAACTTAAGCTTGTTTTGCTGCTTCAGCTGCTTTTACGATCACGGCGAAAGCGTCAGCTTTCAGAGAAGCACCGCCAACCAGCGCGCCGTCGATATCCGGCTGAGTGAACAGTTCTGCCGCGTTAGCTGCGTTTACGGAACCGCCGTACTGGATGATGACCTGCTCAGCAATTTTCGCGTCTGCTTTGGCAATATGATCACGGATAAATTTGTGAACAGCCTGTGCCTGCGCTGGCGTTGCGGATTTGCCGGTGCCGATTGCCCAAACCGGTTCGTAAGCGATAACTACGCCTTCGAATGCCGCAGCACCCTGTGTTTTCAGAACGGCGTCGATCTGACGTGCGCACACTTCTTCTGTTTTGCCCGCTTCGTTTTCAGCTTCGGTTTCACCGATGCACAGAACGGGAGTCAGACCCTGCTCTTTCAGCACAGCGAATTTTTTCGCGATCAGTTCGTCAGACTCTTTGTGGTAAGTACGACGCTCAGAGTGGCCGATGATGATGTACTGTGCGCCGATGTCTTTCAGCATTTCAGCACTTGTTTCACCGGTAAATGCGCCGGACAGGTTCAGGTCAACGTTCTGTGCGCCCAGGAGGATGTGGCTACCGGCCGCAGCATGTTTTGCCAGATCGATATACATTTCTGGCGGTGCGATCGCTACCGCACAGCCAGCGACGCCAGCCAGCTCTTTACGCAGGTTAGCAATCAGTTCGTTTACCATGTGGCGGCTGCCGTTCAGTTTCCAGTTACCCATCACTAAAGGATGTCGCATTTCTATTCTCCACGCTTTGTCAGCGAATTAAGGAAGATGGCCGCCCCGCAGGGCAGCATGGTCTGTGAAACAGTATAGAGATCACTCCCCGGAAAGGCTTTGCTTTTTATCATCAATTGGGCCCGTCCAGATTTTCAGATAACGCCAGCTTAATCGGTTCAACCGCGAAGGTCAGCCCCTTTTCGCCGTTATCTGCGACAACATAGCGAATTGCGCCTTCGGTCTCCGCGTAATAGCGCTTATTTTTCCCCGACGTAAGCAGCTTTTGCAGCTTTTTCTGGCTCTGCTCTTTGGTCAATAAGGGGGCGACTGTGCGGATCACTGCCGCCATATATTCCTGCGCTTTGGCTTTCGCCGCTTTCTGTTCCGGCCCCTGAATCGGCAGCCAGGTTATCTGCATGCTCTTAATCTTCAGCGTTCCGCGCTCAAGAGCGGTCGAGGCGTACAGGTTTTCATTTATTATGCTGGCCGCACGGGTGAGGTTGGCTTTGTCGCGACTACTGTCGATGGCGCGGAATTCATTTAAGGTAAGCTTCGGATTTTGCGTATTAAAGTTTTCGCGAAACTGGCTGATCGAAAGGTCAAACGTGGGGGCACCGGCGAGTAAATACGGTGCGGTGGTGGCCGCCAATGGCTCAGCCGCCAGCGCCGGAGGGCTGGAGAGCATCGCAGAAAACAATAATAAAAACAGTGAACATCCTGGCTTCATCAATCTTACCTTTCGTTATGACTGTCCACGATTAAAACGATAACCGTCTGGCTTGTCAAAAGGGTAAACTGTCGAAGATAGTCATTTTAAAGGAACAGACATGACCCTACAGCAGTGGTTATTCTCATTTAAAGGGCGTATTGGACGCCGTGATTTCTGGATCTGGATTGCGCTGTGGATTGTCAGCATGGTGGTTCTGTTTTCACTCGAGAGTCAAAAATTACTTCCCGATCAGATTGCTCCCTTTGCCCTGGTGTGTCTGCTCTGGCCGACGGCAGCGGTTACGGTGAAACGTCTGCACGATCGTGGGCGTTCGGGGCTGTGGGCGTTATTGATTATTCTTGCCTGGATGCTGTTAGCCGGTAACTGGGCTATTCTGCCGGGGATGTGGCAATGGGTGGTCGGACGGTTTGCGCCGACGCTTATCCTCATCATGACTCTTATCGACCTGGGGGCGTTTGTTGGCACCCAGGGCGAAAATAAATACGGTAAAGACACGCAGGATGTCGCGTTTAAATCAGCGCCCTGAACCGTATTACCAGTAATGCTCGGCGGTCATATGGCCTGGCCGGCGACGAAGGTGTTTCGTCATCTGCCGGGTCTCTTTCAGCAACTGCTGTGTGTCGCGAACCATTTGCGGATTTCCACACAGCATCACATGGCTGGTCTCTTTATCCATCGGTAAGCCTACCGCTTTTTCCAGTTCGCCACTTTCAATCAATGCCGGAATGCGGCCGGTCAGTGAACCCGCGACGGTCTCCCGGCTCACCACCGTCTGGATCCGCAGTTTGCCTTCGTAGCGCTTTTGCAGCGCCTGCATCAGCGGCAGGTAGCTTAAATCGGCGGCGTATCGTGCGGCGTGGACCAGTACCAGATTTTTGAAACGTTCGAGATCGTTACCCAGTTGCAGAATCGATAAATAGGGACCAATGGCGGTGCCGGTTGCCAGCATCCATAACGTGTCGCAGTCCGGTACTTCGTCAAGCACAAAGAAACCGGCGGCTTCGCTCACTACCTGTACTTCATCGCCGGGCTTGAGTGCCGCCAGACGTGGGCTTAGCTTACCGTCAGGCACGGTGACCAGGTAAAACTCCAGATCGGGATTGTCAGGGGCATTCACATACGAGTAGGCACGCTGGACGCGCTCGCCGTCAATTTCAAGACCGAGTTTGGTAAATTGACCTGCGGTGAAGGGATGAACGGGGGCGTGAACGGTCAGACTAAACAGAGCATCAGTCCAGTTCTGTACCTTTGTGACTTTGCCTGTTACCCAATCTGCCATGGTTTTCTCCTGTACGGGTCTCGTTCCCTTATCTTCGTTCGTTGGCGGAAAGATTTCCAGCCCGGAGGGGCTGGAAGGCTCGAACGAACAAATCAGTTACAGGATGTGCGCCTGCACGTCCGGGTCTTTACGGTCGAGATAGTGGATCGACTGAATACGGCGGATGGTGCGTGACTTACCGCGGATCAGCAGCGTTTCGGTGGTCGCGATATTACCTTTACGGCTGATCCCTTCCAGCAGATCGCCTTTGGTGATGCCGGTTGCGGAGAAAATAACATTATCGCTGCGCGCCATTTCATCCAGACGCAGCGCTTTACCCGCCTCGATGCCCATTGCCTGGCAGCGTGCCAGCTCTTGTTCGCCAATGCGACGGTTCTCTTCGCTGTCGCCTTTGACATCATGACGAGCCAGCAGACGGCCCTGCATGTCACCATCCAGTGCGCGGATCACCGCGGCGGACACCACGCCTTCCGGCGCACCGCCAATCCCGTACAGCACATCCACTTCGCTGTCCGGCATGCAGGTCAGAATGGACGCGGCAACATCGCCATCAGGAATCGCGAATACGCGCACGCCAAGCTTCGCCATCTCTGCGATCACGTCATCATGACGCGGTTTCGCCAGAATCGTCACCGTCAGTTCGCTCAGCGGTTTGCCCAGCGCGTTGGCGACATTACGCAGGTTCTCTTCCAGCGGCAGATTGAGATCGATGCTGCCTTTTGCGCCCGGTCCGACAATCAGCTTTTCCATATACATGTCAGGTGCGTTCAGGAAGCAACCCTTGTCACCCACGGCCAGAACGGCCAACGCGTTGGCCTGGCCCATCGCCGTCATTCGTGTGCCTTCAATGGGGTCGACGGCAATATCCACCGCGTCGCCGCGACCGGTACCGACTTTCTCACCGATGTAGAGCATCGGCGCCTCGTCGATCTCGCCTTCCCCGATCACGATGGTCCCGTCAATGTTGACCTGGTTTAGCATTATGCGCATGGCGTTAACCGCCGCGCCGTCGGCGGTGTTTTTGTCACCGCGTCCTAACCATTTGTAGCCAGCCAGCGCCGCCGCTTCGGTTACGCGGGAAAATTCGATGGCAAGTTCTCGTCTCATAGCAAACTCGTAGCAGAAAGGAATGGCGCGAAGTGTAGCACAGGGGAGAGGGGGAAATTATTGATATCAGAGGGTGAGTGTGCGGGGTTGTCCCCGCACCGTAATCTCATCCGTAGGCCGGATAAGACGCTTTCGCATCGTTATCCGGCAATTCGCGATTACTCTTCGTGGTCTTCCCACGCCAGCGCGCGTTTGACCGCTTTCTTCCAGCCGCTGTAACGGTAGTTACGCTCGGTGGTTTCGATGCCAGGGCGGAATTCACGTTCGATGACCGCTTTTTCCTGCAGTTCATCAAGGTTCTGCCAGAAACCGACTGCCAGACCGGCCAGGTAGGCCGCACCCAACGCCGTGACTTCACGCACTTCCGGACGCTCAACGCGCGTGCCAAGAATGTCAGACTGGAACTGCATCAGGAAGTTGTTGGCGACCGCACCACCGTCCACGCGCAGGGCGTGCAGGCGAATGCCTGAGTCTGCCTGCATCGCTTCCAGTACGTCGCGGGTCTGGTAGGCAATAGATTCCAGCGTTGCACGGATGATGTGGTTGGCGTTCACACCACGGGTCAAGCCGAAGATCGCGCCACGCGCATACGGGTCCCAGTACGGCGCGCCCAGGCCGGTGAAGGCGGGGACGACGTACACGCCGTTGGTGTCCTTCACTTTGGTCGCGAAATACTCGGAATCGAAGGCGTCGCTGATGAGCTTCATTTCATCACGCAGCCACTGAATAGAAGCGCCCGCCATAAACACAGCGCCTTCCAGCGCATAGTTCACTTCCCCGGTCGGGCCGCAGGCGATGGTGGTCAACAGGCCGTTTTCGGATTTCACCGCTTTTTCGCCGGTGTTCATCAGCATAAAGCAGCCGGTGCCGTAGGTGTTTTTCGCCATCCCTTCCTTCACGCACAGCTGGCCGAACAGTGCAGCCTGCTGGTCACCGGCGATACCGGAGATCGGAATACGCGTGCCGCCTTTACCGCCGATGTTGGTCTGACCGTAGACCTCGGAAGAACGGCGCACTTCCGGCAGCATGGCGCGTGGAATATCCAGCGCATCCAGCATCTTGTCGTCCCAGTCCAGCGTGTGGATGTTGAACAGCATGGTACGCGAGGCGTTGGTGTAATCCGTTACGTGTACGCGTCCCTGGGTCATTTTCCAGATAAGCCAGGTATCAACGGTACCGAACAGCAGTTCGCCGCGACGTGCGCGCTCACGAGAGCCTTCGACGTGGTCGAGGATCCACTTCACTTTGGTGCCGGAAAAATACGGGTCAATGACCAGACCCGTGTTATTGCGGATGTACTCTTCCATGCCATCGCGCTTCAGGTGTTCGCAGATATCCGCGGTACGACGGCACTGCCAGACAATCGCGTTATAGATAGGTTTACCGGTCTCACGTTCCCAGACGATGGTCGTTTCACGCTGGTTAGTAATCCCGATAGCTGCAATCTGATCGGAACTGATGTCCGCTTTCGCCAGGACTTCCACCAGGGTAGAGCTCTGCGTTGCCCAGATTTCCATCGGGTCGTGTTCTACCCAGCCTGCTTTCGGGTAGATCTGCTCAAATTCGCGCTGTGAGACGCTTACGATATTGGCATCATGATCCATCACGACGGCGCGGGAGCTGGTGGTTCCCTGGTCGAGCGCAACGATATATTTTTTCTCAGTCATAATTATTTGTCCCGTAGTCACATTACAGCGAAGCTTTTTGTTGTGAAGTGGTCGTGGTTTCCTTCTCTTCCACGGCACAGATATCGCACGGCAAATGGCGACCGATCAGCTTGCGATAGGCAAAAGCGCCCAAAATAGCACCAACGATGGGGCCAAACAGCGGCACCAGGAAGTAAGGAATATCTTTGCCACCGGTGAAGGCGACATTACCCCAGCCTGCAAGCCAGGCGAACGCTTTCGGACCGATGTCACGTGCCGGGTTCATCGCAAACCCGGTCAGTGGGCCCATGGATGCGCCGATAACCGCAATCAGTAAACCAATCAACAAAGGAGCCAGCGGGCCACGCGGTACACCGTTACCGTCATCAGTCAGCGCCAGAATAAGCCCCATCAGGATAGCGGTAATCACCATTTCAACCGCGAAGGCCTGCACAAAATTGATATGTGGGTTGGGATACGTTGAGAAAGTGCCGGCCAGATCAACACTCTCAATGCTGCCACGTACAATGTGGTGCGTTTGTTCGAAGTCGGCGAAAAGATTGTAGTAAAGCCCGTAAACTAACGCCGCTGCGCAAAAGGCACCGGCAAATTGAGAAAGGATAAAAGGAACAACTTTGCGCTTGTCGAAACACGCAAACAGCCACAACGCGATAGTGACTGCCGGGTTGAGATGTGCGCCAGACACCCCTGCGGTCAGGTAGATAGCCATGGCTACCCCCAATCCCCAGATGACGCTGATTTCCCACTGTCCAAAAGACGCACCCGCGACTTTAAGCGCAGCGACACACCCCACACCGAAGAAAATCAACAACCCGGTACCGAGGAATTCAGCAATGCACTGGCCTTTTAAGGTTGATGTTTGACTCATAATCGGATCCTGAAGAGTTTAATGTTTATTGTATGCGAGGAGGTCACTGACGTCCGCGATGCCCTGTAGGCACACTGTTAATTTATCGTTAACGAGCACAAACGAGAAATATCGAACTTAAAATGTGTGTACTCCGTCAATAAAATGAGCGTTTTCGCGCCATGAGGCGCGTTTTGTTATACAAAAATAGTGTGAGCTGAATCATTTCATTAACCAAAGCGTTAACACTTAAGGGTTAGGCCGTCAATGTCTGTAAGAGTCGACTGAAAAGTGTTGCAAACCGCAATCAGCGCGGGATGCCGCTGGACAGGGAGAGCGGGGCTTCATACAATCGGCACTATATATTGTGCGCGTTCACGTGAAGCGTCGCCTTGCAATTCAGGAGAGTATGACCATGTCTTTAGAAGTGTTTGAGAAACTGGAAGCAAAAGTACAGCAGGCGATTGATACCATCACCTTGTTGCAGATGGAAATTGAAGAGCTGAAAGAGAAGAACAGCTCGCTGGCGCAGGAAGTGCAATCTGCACAGCACAGCCGTGAAGAGCTCGAGCGCGAAAATCAGTCTCTGAAAGAACAGCAGAATGGCTGGCAGGATCGTTTGCAGGCATTGCTGGGCCGCATGGAAGAAGTCTAATCCTCGTCATCTTTCACGTTATGGCGGCGTTGGCTGCGCGTATTCACCCCGGTCACGTAGTTTACTACGCTCCTGGGGATTCATTCGCTTGCCGCCTTGCCCTAACGCGAAATCTTTAGAGGATTCCTGAGCAAGTAGCTTGTAGGCCGGATAAGGCGCAAGCCGCCATCCAGTAGCCCGCGATAACCAATAAAAAAGGCACCTTACGGTGCCTTTTTCGATCACTCGATATCGAGCGGGTCTTCGGAGAGGATGATTCCGGTGTTATCGGCGTACAGATGGTCGCCGGAGAAGAAGGTCACGCCGCCGAAATTGACGCGGACATCGCTTTCCCCAATCCCTTCGCCTGCTGCACCTACCGGAATCGCGGCAATCGCCTGAATGCCGATGTCCAGCTCTTCCAGATCGTCTACCTGACGCACCGCGCCGTAGATGACCAGGCCTTCCCATTCATTTTGTACAGCCAGACGCGCCAGTTCGGCGTCGACCAACGCACGACGGACAGAACCGCCGCCATCGACCAGCAGAATGCGACCACGGCCATTTTGTTCGAGCAGATCGTACAGCAACCCGTTGTCCTCGAAACATTTCACCGTGACGATTTGTCCGCCAAACGACGACCGTCCTCCAAAGTTAGAGAACAGTGGTTCCACGACGTTGACATCTTCTTGATAGATGTCACAAAGCTCGGAAGTATCGTATTTCATAGGCTTAACGTTCAGTTGCTGCGAGAATTTTTAGTATATCGCGCTATGCGTACTGTTGGCAAAATCATCAATTGTTAATTGATATTTGTCAGTTATCTTGCCCACTGACTTAAGAAAATCCCGACAACAAACAGCAGGTTAGTCAGCAACGCGGCTTTTACCGTACGTTCAAGCATTGGGCGCATCGCTGCTGGTTCCATCTGGCGCATCACGTAACGCGCCTGTTTTACCAGTACCGGTGCGGCCAGCAGGAACAACCAACCCCACGGACTTTGCAGCGAAAGCAGGTTAAACAGCGCCAGGCAGATCAGCGTGCCTATCAGCAAGCAAGCGTGGTAACGACGGGCATTTACGGCGCCGAGGCGGACAACCAGCGTGTTCTTGCCGTTTTCCCGGTCACTGTTGATATCGCGCAGGTTATTGATGTTAAGCACGGCGGTGGCCAGCAGACCGCAGGCGGTAGCTGGAAGGATTAACGCCGGGATCAGTGTATGCGCCTGCAGATACCAACTCCCCATCACGCTCAGCCAGCCAAAGAAGACCAGCACGGAAATATCGCCCAGACCGATGTAGCCATAAGGACGATTGCCCACGGTATAGGTGATGGCGGCAATGATCGACAGTACGCCAAGCACCAGGAAGCCGACAAAATCCGCCGGCGTGCGGCACGCCACCGCAACCAGCGACAGACCGGACACGCAAATGAGTACCACGGTGATGATCAGCGCGCGCTTCATCTCCTGTTGGGTGATCACCCCTTTTTGCATCCCACGCAGCGGCCCAATGCGATCCGGCTTATCGCTGCCTTTAACGGCATCACCATAGTCGTTGGCGAGATTTGACAGGATTTGCAGAAGCCCTGCCGTAATGAGCGCCAGCAAGGCGACCAGCGGATCAAAATATCCCTGCCACCATGCCAGGGCCGTACCGACGATGATCGCCGCGAAGGCGAGCGGTAGAGTCTTGGGTCGTAAACTTTCCAGCCAGGCCTGGGAGCGGCTAATTTGTTGTTGTTCAGTCATATTTAGCGCCAATAAAAATGGGGCCTTTCAGCCCCATCAACAATGATGAAAATGCAGTGAACGCGATTATAGGATAAAACGGCTCAGATCTTCATCTGCGACCAGCGCATCCAGATGTTTGCTCACATAATCCGCATCAATTGTTATGCTTTGACCGTTCAAATCGCTCGCATCATAGGAAATATCTTCCATCAGACGCTCCAGAACGGTGTGCAGACGACGGGCACCGATGTTTTCGGTGGTCTCGTTAACCTGCCATGCTGCTTCAGCAATACGCTTGATACCGGATTCCGTAAACTCAATGTTGACGCCTTCGGTCGCCATCAGCGCTTTGTACTGCACGGTAACAGAAGCGTTAGGTTCCGTCAGAATACGTTCGAAGTCGCTGGTAGTTAGCGCCTGCAGCTCTACGCGAATCGGCAGACGACCCTGCAGTTCCGGGATCAGATCGGACGGTTTTGCCACCTGGAATGCGCCAGAGGCGATAAACAAAATGTGGTCGGTTTTGACCATACCGTGTTTGGTCGAGACGGTGCAGCCTTCAACCAGCGGCAGCAGGTCGCGCTGTACGCCTTCACGGGACACGTCCGGACCCGAGGATTCGCCGCGCTTACAGATTTTGTCGATTTCGTCGATAAACACGATCCCATGCTGCTCAACGGCGTCGATAGCTTCCTGTTTCAGCTCTTCCGGGTTCACCAGTTTGGCCGCTTCTTCTTCAATCAGCAGCTTCATCGCGTCTTTGATTTTCAGCTTACGCGCTTTCTGCTTCTGTCCACCCAGGTTCTGGAACATGGACTGCAGTTGGCTGGTCATCTCTTCCATTCCCGGAGGTGCCATGATTTCCACGCCCATCGGTGCGGCGGCAAGATCGATCTCGATTTCTTTATCGTCGAGCTGGCCTTCACGCAGTTTTTTACGGAACGCCTGACGCGCAGCGGACGGTTCAGACTGTTGCTCTGCCTGGCCCCAGTTATTTTTCGCCGGTGGGATCAGCACATCAAGAATGCGCTCTTCTGCCATCTCTTCCGCACGATAGCGGTTCTTTTCGATCGCCTGGACGCGAACCATTTTAATGGCGGCATCGGTCAGATCGCGGATGATAGAGTCGACTTCTTTACCGACATAACCCACTTCGGTGAATTTTGTTGCTTCCACTTTAATGAACGGCGCGTTGGCAAGCTTTGCCAGACGACGGGCGATTTCGGTTTTACCGACACCGGTTGGGCCGATCATCAGAATGTTTTTCGGTGTAACTTCATGGCGCAGCTCTTCGTCGAGCTGCATGCGGCGCCAGCGGTTACGCAGTGCAATCGCCACGGAACGCTTGGCGTTATCCTGGCCGATGATGTGCTTGTTCAGTTCGCTGACGATTTCGCGTGGGGTCATTTCAGACATGGGAGATCCTTACGCTTTAGACGGTAATTCTTCAATGGTATGGAAATGGTTGGTGTAAATGCAGATATCACCTGCAATATCCAACGCTTTTTCAGCAATGTCGCGAGCGCCGAGCTCGGTGTTTTCCAGCAGAGCACGTGCCGCAGCCTGGGCGTAGGGACCGCCGGAGCCGATGGCAATCAGATCGTTTTCCGGCTGCACGACGTCACCGTTACCGGTGATGATGAGGGAGGCGGTTTCATCCGCGACCGCCAACAGCGCTTCAAGTTTGCGCAGCATGCGATCGGTACGCCAGTCTTTCGCCAGCTCAACGGCGGCTTTAACCAGATGTCCCTGATGCATTTCCAGCTTGCGCTCAAACAGTTCGAACAGCGTGAACGCATCCGCCGTACCGCCCGCAAAGCCAGCAATGACTTTGTCGTTGTACAGACGACGCACTTTCTTCACGTTGCCTTTCATGACGGTGTTACCCAGTGTGGCCTGACCATCACCGGCGATAACCACCTGGCCGTTACGGCGTACGCTTACTATTGTTGTCACGAGCAGACCCCTTGGTTACAAATGCAGAATACAAGCCCCGCATGGTGTGCGGGGCGTAATGCAAGTATAGATGGGGGGGATTTTGGGGGTTTCAACCCCCGGAGGCGAGTCGAATACAGTTTGTGTGACCTGCCATCTTCAGACGGCTAATGGTGCTGTCGGCATTCTCTTTGCCTTTCACCGGCCCGATGACCACGCGGTTCCAGCCATTATTGGTGGTAATTTTGGAGTCAAAGCCTTCGAAAGCTAACTGTGCACGCACGGTTTCTGCCTGCTCAGCGCCTTTAAACGAACCACATTGTACCATCCAGCGACGTTCGTCTTTCTTCTCTGTCGTCGGCTTCGGTGCCTCTGGCACGCGCTCAACCGGTGCGGCTGGCTGTGTTTTTGGCTGCGACGCCGTGGTGTGCGCCGGGGTCTGCAGCAGATCCTGGTACGGTTGCGACGTCGCAGCGGGTTTCTGCGTCTGCGTGGCAGGCTTCGACGGCTGCTGCACTGGCGCCGTTTGCGCAGTACGCGTTTGCGTCTGTGGCTGCGTACGCGGCTGTTGAACCGGCGGCGTGCTGTTCCACTGCTGCTGTTGCTCAACCTGACGTTGCTGAGCCTGGCGCTGCAACGTTTGCTGACGTTGTGCCGGTGTCTGCTCGTTCCACGGCACTTCGTTGAGCTGCGTCGGTTGCTGGCGCATGTCTGCCTGCATTTGCGCAAGTAACTGGCGCTGTTCTTCAGTCAGTTGATCCGGCTTCATGACTTCACCACCGGCTGACGGTTCTGTGGGCGCACGTACGCCTGGCTGACGGCTTTCCAGCTCTTTAATATAGCGCCAGCGCTCTTCCGGCTTTGGCGGCAGCCCGTTGCCGGTCACTTTCTGACCCTGCAACGTTTCGGATTCTTCTTTTTTATGATGCGTAATGAAGTACAGACCACCGATAAAGGCCACAAGCACGGCGGCGGCAATGGCGACCATTGCGGGCGATACCGCAGACGTGTTGCGTTGCTTTTTCCGTGAGGTGCTCTTTTTGCGCCGCGAAGGTGCCGGTTGGCCGCGACGTACATAATCTCGTTGTGCCACTATCGTTTCGCTGTATTGATTCGTTCGTCAGCCCGCCATGTTACTTAAGCGGCGGGCCTTTGACCAGACACGGTGTCTGAAAGGTTTATGTTAAGGCGCGCGTCGTACCCCGAAGGATTAACTCACAATCCATTAAACGCGAGCCGCTGTTGACATTTTGCCCCTGAATTTGGTCAAGCAGCAACAGCATCGCTTCGCGACCAATTTCGAAACGCGGTTGCGCAACGGTGGTCAGCGGCGGATCGCAAAACTCCGCCAGGGCGATGTTGTCGAAACCAATAATCGACAGGTCATCCGGGACGTTGATGCCCTGGCGTTTGGCCCATGAGAGGGCGCCAAGCGCCATGACATCGCTATGACAGAATACCGCTGTCGGTGGTTGCGGCAAGTCGAACAGTTGTTTAAGCGCATTGCCGCCAGCTTCGTAGGTAAAATCCCCACGGGCGATATAGTGCGGATCAACGGTAATACCGCAACGACGCAGCGCCTGCACGTAGCCCTGCAAGCGGTAATGACACAGCGGCATTTCTTCCGGCCCGGCAATACAGCCAATGCGCTGATGTCCCAGCTCATGCAGGTAGTTCACGGCATTGAATGCGGCGGTCAGGTTATCGATATGGACGGTGGGCAGTTCCAGTTCCGGCGCAAACTCGTTCGCCATCACCATCGGCGGCAGATTGCGCTGCTCTTCAATACTGGCGTCAAACGGCAGACGAGAGCCCAGCAGCAGCATGCCATCAATTTGCTTGGTGATGATCAAATTGACGAAGGTTTTTTCCTGCTGGTTCTGATGCGCACAATCGCCGATCAGCACCAGATAGCCATGACTGGCGGCGGTGACCTCGATCCCACGGATCAGTTCGCTAAAGAAGGGATCGCAAATATCCGGAACAATCACCAGGATGGTTCGCAATTCATTACGTTTAACGTTGCGTCCCGCCGCCTGCGGTAAATACCCGACCTCTACAGCTGCCTGTTCAACCCGGTTTCGGGTGGACTGAGAGACTTTATCCGGGTTCATTAGCGCGCGAGACACGGTTGCCGTTGAGACTTTCGCCTTCATGGCAACATCTTTCATTGTAGCGGCAGCAACCTGCTTATTCGGTTTCACTCTTTCTCCTCGCCTGGGAAATCCGGCGCAGCACAATCCCTGTTTAAATTCACATCGGAAACATTTTTATCAGATAGCGAATGGAAACGGTTACAGAATTTTCATAAAAAGTGTGATGGGTGTTAAATTTTACGATCCGCCTCGCATCGTGAGGGGGTTATCCCTCAATAGGATCGACATCCAGTACCCATTTCACCTTGCGTGAATCCGGTAAGGTATTGATGAGCGCGAGCGTTCCGCTGACGATATGTTGCAAACGAATTCGTGATGGATGTTGCAATAAAATCTGCCAGCGATAGCGTCCGCCGCGCTTCGGCGCCAGCGCCGGAACGGGGCCTAACACCCAGAGCTTGTCATCTGCCAGCGGGCTGGCCTGGATCAGATTACGCAGCTGCTGCAAAAACAGTGGAGCCTGCTGATTATTATGATCTTCAGCACGTACGATAACGTGGCTGGTCCACGGCGGCAGTTGCATCGTTTGGCGTTCGGCCAGCGCCTGTTCGGCAAATGCATCATAGCCTTTATGCAACAGAGTTTGCAGCAGCGGATGTTCCGGATGGTGAGTCTGCAAAACCACTTCCCCCTGTTTGCCTGCGCGTCCTGCGCGTCCGGACACCTGAGTATAAAGTTGGGCAAAGCGCTCCGCCGAGCGGAAGTCTGCGGAGAACAACGCGCCATCCACATCCAGCAGCGCAACCAGCGTCACATCAGGGAAGTGGTGACCTTTTGCCAGCATCTGGGTGCCGATCAGGATCCTTGCGCCGCCGCGATGGACTTCCGCCAGATGTTGCTCAAGCGATCCTTTTCGGCTGGTGGTGTCGCGGTCAATGCGGGAAATCGGCACGCCGGGAAAGAAGGGGGCTAAGGCTTGTTCAAGCTGCTCGGTGCCTAACCCGACCGGCACCATATGCGTGGAGCCGCAGGAGGGGCACTGACGCGGCACCGGGCGCTGACTGTCGCAGTGGTGGCAGCGCAAGTGGTGCTGCGCCTGGTGCAGGGTGTAGTAGTGATCGCAACGCGGACACTCTGCAATCCAGCCGCAGTCGTGGCAAAGCAACGCAGGCGCAAAACCCCGGCGGTTGAGGAATAAAATCACCTGGTTATCGGCCTGTAAATGCTGGCGCATACGGGCGATTAACGCCGGTGCCAGGCCTGCCTGCACCTGTTGACCTTTTAAATCGAGTACATGCTGAGTGGCGGGGCGTGCGTTTCCGGCCCGGCGCGTCAGGCGCAGCATGCGGTATTTTTTCTGCCTGACATTGCAAAGCGTCTCAAGCGCCGGCGTTGCCGAACCGAGGATAATCGGGATGCGTTCACTATGGGCGCGCCAGACCGCCAGATCGCGGGCATGGTAGCGCCAGCCTTCCTGCTGTTTATAGGAACTGTCGTGTTCTTCATCGATCACGATCACGCCAAGATTTTTAAACGGTGTAAATAAGGAGGAACGGGTGCCAATGACGATCGCAGCTTCGCCGTTTTTCGCCTTCAGCCAGGCAGAGAGGCGTTCGCTGTCGTTGAGAGCGGAGTGCAGCACTTCCACCGGCGCGTTGAAACGTTCGCGAAAGCGGGCGATGGTTTGCGGCGTCAGGCCAATTTCCGGCACCATTACCAGCGCCTGTTTACCCTGCGCGAGGACGTTTTCCAGTACGCTCAGGTAAACTTCGGTTTTACCTGACCCTGTCACCCCGGCCAGCAGCCAGGCGGAGAAACTGTCTGACGCACTGTGAATGGCGCCAACGGCGGTGGCCTGTTCGGTGTTCAGGCGCAGACGTTCGCCGCAGACCGCGTAATTTGTACGCCAGTCGCTAAAACCAGGCGTTTCGCTCGCCAGTTCGCACAAGCCTTTTTTACGCAGCGCCTGAAGCGCGGCATCGTTGAATTCGAGAGCAGCCACCTGATCGCGCCAGATTTTCCCCTGCCGTAACGCAGCCAGCGCCTGCTGCTGTTTGGGGGAACGCTTCAGGCTATTGAGATCAATGGCCTGACCCTCTTCGGTGGCAAACCAGTACCACATTGGCGCGTTGGTAGCAGGTTTCCCCTGACGCAACAGGATGGGCAGAGCGTGGAACAGCACATCGCCGATGGGATGATGATAATAATCCGCCGCCCAGATCAGCAGACGCCAGACAGAGGTCGAAAAGAGCGGTTCATCATCCAGCACGTCAACGATCGCTTTTAGTTCATTCAGCGGCAGCTCGCTTTTGTCGCTGACCGAAACCACGATCCCGACGCGCTCTTGCTGTTTGCCAAACGGCACGCGCACGCGACATCCTGCCTTGACGCTGCTCATGCCTTCCGGCAGAAGATAGTCAAAGGTGCGGGGAAGCGGAACGGGTAAGGCAACGCGCGCTACGGGCATAAATCGTCCTGACTTGAAATCTGGCGGGTTAGTATACACATTAGTCGTGGGTGACGAGCGAATCAGTTTGCATGAGTGGGCTAATTTCTGTATGATTCGCCGCCTTTGATGCAAATTGATTGTGTCAAACTATACTATCAACATCGCGTGGTGTCTGGCGTTAGGGCTGGAAGAGCGACGCGGCCTTAAACTGAGGTTTCCCATGAAAAAAGATATTCACCCGAAATACGAAGAAATTACTGCTACCTGTTCTTGCGGTAACGTCATGAAAATCCGCTCTACCGTTGGTCACGATCTGAACCTGGACGTGTGCGGTAAATGCCACCCGTTCTACACTGGCAAACAGCGTGACGTTGCAACCGGTGGCCGTGTTGACCGCTTCAACAAGCGTTTCAACATCCCGGGCAGCAAATAAGTTTCAGCTGTCAAAAAAAAGCGCCGTCTGGCGCTTTTTTTGTCTCTGAAATTTATCTGTTCCATATATATCATTAATGTCTTGAATAAATAACGCCATAGCAAATTGAAATGGTGTTTTTAATTTATCGATAAATTGTTTCTGTTGGTGATGTCTGTCTCTCTTATCTTCCTTTTTTTGCCATGATTTTTATTTGCTGGCAAAATTTAAAAGGTTTTAACTTTCCCACTTAAATAAACTTCACTTCGTAATATAAAATTATCCTTGTTTTCATCATTGCATTTTTATCGTTGTGATGTTGATAAGGTCAGATTGTTTTTGATGTATTCTATTGAGAGGGATTGCTATGAAGCGTGGATATGCGTTATTACTTATTCCAATATTATCTGGAGCCGCTCATGCTGGCTACGTAGATTATCGTCATGAATATTATGACGACGGACGTAATTATGACCGTGTTTATATGTCCCATCGTTTTGCCAGTGGATTTGGCGTTGCGGTAGAAGCGATTTCGCGCTCTGATGATTCGGATCCAAAACATCCGGTTAATAACATGGAGACGAACGGTAACGAGTACACGGCCAGTTACCAGTTCACCTGGCAAGACCTTGTCTGGCAACCGGGACTGGCGATAGAAACAGATGAAGGTCAGGCAATCTATAAGCCGTACTTGCGTGTGCAATATAATATCAATGATAGCTGGTGGACGGCATTCCGCTATCGTTTTGAGTATACTCGTCGCAATTCAGAAGGCAGAGATGATCGAATGGTTTATCGCCCGGAGGCCTGGTTGGGCTATAACCTTCATGACTGGATGTTTGAACTGAACGGTATTTATAAAATCGCAGACAGTGAAGATTTATATAATAATAAAAAAGAAGACTATGAACTTAACTTTCGCGTTGCCTATAAAATAGGTTCCTGGATTCCTTTTGCTGAAGTGGGTAACGTCTCTTCCGGCTATAATACAGCGACAACCGACGATCGTCAGACACGTTATCGTATTGGTATTGGTTATACTTTCTGATTAATAAATTCTTCTCTATGACATATTCCTGTGCGGTAAGCGTATTTTTTTGCCGCGCGTACTTCATGCTTAATAATCAGGGAATCCAGATGAATAAGCGAAAAATAGGTCTTGTGAATTACCTTGCCTATGGCTCAGGTGATTGTCTTGGCGCAGGGACAACCGCGCTGACTGCGGCATGGTTATTATATTTTTTCACCACCTTTTGCGGATTAACACCAATAGAGGCGACGTTTATTTTTGCGATGGCGAGAATTTTGGATGCGGTGGTCAGTCCGCTGATGGGATATCTGACGGATAGCTTTGGCAATACGTGGTTGGGAAAACGATTTGGTCGACGGAAGTTCTTTATTTTACTGGGTATTCCCTGCGTTTTCTCCTATAGCCTGATGTGGATGGAGGGAATGAGCTACTGGTATTATCTGGCCGCCTATCTGTTGTTCGACGTGGTCTACACCATGATTTTGGTGCCTTATGAAACACTGGTTCCGGAAATGACCGACGACTTCAGGCAGAAAACGAAGTTTTCCGGGGCGCGTATCGCGATGGCGCAACTGTCAGCGATCCTGGCGGCTTTTTTACCCGGTATTTTGCTGAACCATTTTGGTAAGGACAATGCCATCTCCTTCTTTTACGCCAGCCTGGTGTTCGCCATTATGTGTGCCGTGGTGCTGACTTTCGTCTGGATCTTTACCTGGGAACGTGAACGTAGTGCGGAAGCGCTGGCGGTGCAGGCGCAAAAGCTGACTCTGGGGCAGAGTCTGCATCGCCTGGTGATTGAGCTGAGCTCAACGTTTCGCATTCGAATTTTTCGTCTGCATCTCGGGATGTATCTCGGCGGCTATATTGCGCAGGACGTTTTCAACGCCGTGTTTACCTATTACGTGGTGTTCGTGCTGATGCAAAGCCCAACGCTGGCGTCCAATCTCATGGGGACGATGGCGATCCTGCAGTTTATCGCCGTGATGGCGATGATCCCGCTGTGTATCCGTTTTGGCCCAGCGCCGTCGTATCGTGTGGTGGTGCTGCTGTTTGGTCTGGGCGCGCTGTCATACTCCGCACTGTACTATAGCGGGATGAGCGACAATTCGGCGCTGTTGCTGCTGATTTCCGCGGTGGCCGGTCTGGGGCGCGGCGGCATCAATTATATCCCGTGGAACATTTATACCTATATTGCGGATGTGGATGAGGTCATCACCGGACAGCGTCGCGAGGGGATATTTGCGGGCATCATGACCCTGACTCGCAAAGCGTCTCAGGCCGGTGCCGTAATGTTGGTCGGCATTGTGATGCAGTATTCCGGTTTTGTCTCAGGACAGGCCACTCAGGTGCCGGGTGTCAGCCATACCATCATGCTGATTCTGAGTTTCGGTACGGTGGCGGTGCTCTGCATGGGATTCCTGGTTTCACTGCGTTTTCGATTAAACCTGAAAACGCACAAAGTACTGCGCGAAGAGACACTGAAAATGCGTCAGGCCGGAGGGATTACCCCGGACGCGATCACACCTCAGGCGCGCCAGACCGTGGAGATGCTGGCTGGTATGCCGTACGAACAGCTGTGGGGAAACAATACGATTGGTTATGTAAACCGGCAGAAGGCGCAGTACCATCAGCCAGCCTGATCCGAGAGAGCCAAACCGATAATCACCATGAAAAAAAGCAGAAGCGTGGCTTCTGCTCTTTTCTGCATCAATATTCCCACGTCTCCGGGTCGATGCCGAGTTCACGCATAATCTCTTTTGCCGCTTCCGGGATTTCGTCGCTGCGCTCTTTGCGCAGGTCGGCATCGTTTGGCAGGGGTTGTCCGGTAAAAGCATGCAGAAACGCTTCACACAGCAGCTCGCTGTTGGTGGCGTGACGCAGGTTGTTCACCTGACGACGCGTGCGTTCATCGGTGAGGATTTTTAACACCTTCAGAGGAATGGAAACCGTAATTTTCTTTACTTGTTCACTCTTCTTACCGTGCTCAGCGTATGGGCTGATATATTCGCCGCTCCATTCAGCCATGAGATACCTTAATCCTCTTCGTCATTAATATGGGGTAAGACCGCACTTCTCGTATGGTTACTCACCGTAATTCCGCATAGTTTACCGTACAGGCGATACCGTGACACGGATTAAGCACCTGTAGTTGTGCGCTAATGCAGATAATTTTAACGGCTATTTCCAGTTTGCTCAATCTATACGCAAAGAAGTTTAGATGTCCAGATGTATTGACGTCTATTGTGAACCTGTTTACTCTGGGACCTGACATTTCATCGACTCAGCTCAGGAACACCCTAACATGACGCGTAAACAGGCCACCATCGCAGTGCGTAGCGGGTTAAATGACGACGAACAGTACGGTTGCGTCGTTCCGCCGATTCACCTTTCCAGTACCTATAATTTTACCGGTTTTAATGAGCCGCGCGCCCATGACTACTCCCGCCGCGGCAACCCGACGCGCGATGTGGTTCAGCGTGCGCTGGCCGAACTGGAAGGCGGTGCGGGTGCGGTACTGACCAATACCGGTATGTCGGCGATTCATCTGGTGACGACCGTGTTCCTGAAGCCCGGAGATCTGCTGGTTGCGCCACATGACTGCTACGGCGGCAGCTACCGCCTGTTTGACAGCCTGGCGAAGCGCGGATGCTATCGCGTGCGCTTTGTCGATCAGGGAGATGAGCAGGCGTTGCAGGCCGCGCTGGCAGAAAAACCTAAACTGGTGCTGGTAGAAAGTCCGAGTAATCCGCTGTTACGCGTGGTGGATATTGCGAAAATCTGTCAACTGGCACGTGAAGCCGGGGCCGTCAGCGTTGTCGATAACACTTTTTTAAGCCCGGCGCTGCAAAATCCGCTGGCATTGGGCGCCGATCTGGTGTTGCATTCATGCACGAAATATCTGAATGGTCACTCTGACGTCGTGGCGGGCGTGGTGATAGCCAAAGATCCGGAGATCGTCACTGAACTGGCCTGGTGGGCGAATAATATCGGTGTGACCGGCAGCGCGTTTGACAGCTACCTGCTGCTGCGCGGGCTGCGTACGCTGTCGCCGCGCATGGAAGTGGCGCAGCGTAATGCACAGGCGATCGTCGATTACCTGCAAACCCAGCCGCTGGTGAAAAAGCTGTATCACCCGTCGCTGCCAGAAAATCAGGGGCATGACATTGCCGCGCGTCAGCAGAAAGGCTTTGGCGCAATGTTGAGTTTTGAACTGGATGGCGATGAGCAGACGCTGTGTCGTTTCCTGAGTGGGCTGTCGTTGTTTACGCTGGCGGAATCTTTAGGGGGAGTGGAAAGCTTAATCTCTCACGCCGCAACGATGACGCATGCTGGCATGGCGCCAGAAGCGCGTGCGGCCGCCGGGATCTCCGAGACGCTGCTGCGCATCTCCACGGGTATTGAAGATGGCGAAGATTTAATTGCCGACCTGGAAAATGGCTTCCGGGCTGCAAACAAGGGGTAAACATGAGTGTGATTGCGCAGGCAGGGGCGAAGGGTCGTCAACTGCACAAATTTGGTGGTAGTAGTCTGGCTGACGTGAAGTGTTATCTGCGCGTCGCGGGCATCATGGCGGAATACTCACAGCCTGACGACATGATGGTGGTTTCCGCTGCGGGCAGTACGACCAACCAACTGATCAGTTGGCTGAAATTAAGTCAGACCGATCGCCTCTCTGCGCATCAGGTACAACAGACCCTGCGACGCTATCAGTGTGAACTGATTAGCGGCTTGCTTCCCGCCGACGTGGCGGAGGCATTAACCAGCCTGTTTATCAGCGATCTGGAACGTCTGGCCAATCTGTTGGACAGCGGCGTGAATGACGCCGTTTATGCGGAAGTCGTGGGCCACGGTGAAGTATGGTCAGCGCGTCTGATGTCGGCTGTGCTCAATCAGCAGGGCATGGAGTCGGCCTGGCTGGATGCGCGTGAATTCTTACGCGCTGAGCGCGCTGCGCAACCGCAGGTGGATGAAGGGCTTTCTTACCCGTTATTACAGCAACTGCTGATCCAGCATCCGCAGAAACGTCTGGTCGTGACCGGTTTTATCAGTCGTAGTAATGCGGGTGAAACGGTGCTACTGGGCCGTAATGGTTCTGACTACTCCGCCACGCAGATCGGTGCGCTGGCAGGAGTGTCTCGCGTCACCATCTGGAGTGATGTGGCCGGGGTTTACAGCGCAGACCCGCGTAAAGTCAAAGATGCCTGCCTGCTGCCGCTGCTGCGTCTGGATGAAGCCAGCGAGCTGGCGCGTCTGGCGGCACCGGTTCTGCACGCCCGTACGCTGCAGCCGGTTTCTGGCAGCGATATCGATCTTCAGTTGCGCTGTAGTTATACGCCAGATCAAGGCTCCACGCGCATTGAGCGTGTATTAGCTTCCGGGACCGGTGCGCGTATCGTGACCAGCCATGATGACGTCTGCCTGATTGAATTTCAGGTGCCCGCCAGCCATGACTTTAAGCAGGCGCATAAAGATATCGATCAGGTCCTCAAGCGTGCACAGGTGCGTCCGCTGGCCGTTGGCGTCCATACCGATCGTCATCTGCTGCAGTTTTGCTATACCTCGGAAGTGGCCGACAGTGCCCTGCGAATCCTCGATGAAGCCGGTCTGCCGGGTGAACTGCGATTGCGTCAGGGGCTGGCGCTGGTGGCGATGGTGGGCGCAGGCGTCACCCGTAACCCGCTGCACTGCCATCGTTTCTGGCAACAGTTGAAAGGACAGCCGGTAGAATTTACCTGGCAGTCGGAAGAGGGCATCAGCCTGGTGGCCGTACTGCGTACCGGCCCAACGGAGAGCCTGATTCAGGGTCTGCATCAGTCCATATTCCGCGCTGAAAAACGCATCGGCCTTGTGCTTTTCGGCAAGGGCAACATCGGCTCCCGCTGGCTTGAGCTGTTTGCCCGCGAGCAGAGCACGCTCTCGGCGCGTACCGGATTTGAATTTGTGCTGGCCGGGGTGGTGGATAGCCGTCGCAGCCTGCTGAACTACGAAGGGCTGGACGCCAGCCGGGCGCTGGCGTTCTTCAATGATGAAGCCATTGAACAGGATGAAGAGTCGCTGTTCCTGTGGATGCGCGCGCATCCGTATGACGATCTGGTGGTGCTGGATGTGACCGCCAGCGAACAGCTCGCCGATCAGTATCTCGACTTTGCCAGCCACGGTTTTCACGTGATTAGTGCGAACAAACTGGCCGGTGCAAGCACCAGCAATAAGTATCGCCAGATCCACGACGCGTTTGATAAGACCGGGCGCCACTGGCTGTATAACGCGACCGTGGGTGCGGGGTTGCCGATCAACCACACCGTACGCGATCTGATCGACAGCGGCGACACCATCCTGTCGATCAGCGGGATCTTCTCCGGCACGCTGTCCTGGCTGTTCCTGCAGTTTGATGGCTCTGTGCCGTTTACCGATCTGGTGGATCAGGCCTGGCAACAGGGACTGACGGAGCCGGATCCGCGCGTTGACCTGTCGGGTAAAGATGTGATGCGCAAGCTGGTGATTCTGGCACGCGAAGCAGGCTACGACATCGAGCCGGATCAGGTCCGCGTTGAGTCGCTGGTTCCCGCGCATTGTGAAGAAGGCTCAATCGACCACTTCTTTGAGAATGGCGATGAGCTGAACGATCAGATGGTGCAGCGTCTGGAAGCGGCCCGTGAAATGGGGCTGGTACTGCGCTATGTGGCGCGTTTCGACGCCAATGGCAAAGCGCGTGTTGGCGTGGAAGCGGTTCGCCCGGAGCATCCGCTGGCAGCGCTGCTGCCGTGCGATAACGTCTTTGCTATCGAAAGCCGCTGGTATCGCGATAACCCGTTAGTGATCCGCGGGCCCGGTGCCGGGCGTGACGTCACTGCCGGGGCGATTCAGTCGGATATTAACCGTCTGGCGCAGCTGCTGTAGTTTTTTGCCGGATGGCGCTGTGCGCTTATCCGGCCGATGGTTCGGGCGTAATTCAGGCCGGATAAGATGCTTCAGCATCCTGTCCGGCGTGTTACCGACCAGCAAACACCTCTTTTGCGGCGAACAGACCGTTCAGCGCCGCCGGGAAACCGGCATACACTGCCATCTGCATCATGACCTCAATAATCTCCTCCTGCGTTAACCCGACATGCAGCGCGGCAGCAATGTGAACCTTCAACTGCGGTGCGGCGTTGCCCAGTGCGGTTAAGGCGGCGAGGGTGGCGATTTCCCGACTGCGTAAATCCAGTCCGGGGCGGGAATAAATGTCGCCAAAAGGAAACTCAATCAGATAGCGAGCGAAGTCGGGAGCGATGTCCTTCAGGCTCTCGACGACGGCATCGCCTCCTTTGCCATCAACCTGCTGTAGCATGTTCTGACCGGTGATAAAGCGTTCTGATTGCATAGTGTCTTCCTCATCTGTTAGTGATGACGTGAGGATAGGGTGGGTGGAATGATTTGGATAATACCGTTTCCGTGATACCTTTTCGGTATGACAACACCGCTTCTGCACTCTCTGGATATTCGCCTGCTGCGTTACTTTGCCGTGGTGGCGGAAGAGAACAACATGAGCCGGGCAGCCCTGCGACTGTTTATGTCGCAACCGCCGCTTAGCCGCCATATACGCCAGCTTGAAGAACGTCTGGGGGTGACGCTGTTTGTCCGTCATACCAAAGGGTTGACGCTGACGAATGAGGGGCTGCGCGTGCTGGAGATCGTGCGTCCGCTGCTGGAACAGCAGGATAAAACCTATGCGGCCCTGAATCAGCTTGCGCCAGACGGCGTGCAGTCGTTGCGTCTGGGGCTGACGACGGCATTTGAGCAGGGCGTTTTCGCCGCGCTAGAAACGCAACTGAATACCCGTGTTGATACCCTGCGTCTTGTGCGCCAGGGCTCGCCCGATCTCATACGTCAGGTGCGACGCGGAAAACTGGATGCTGCCGTGGTGGCGTTGCCGCTGGAGACCGCAGGACTTGCCGTCACGCCGCTCGACTGGCGTGAGCCGCTCATCGCAGCGCTACCTGCCATTTGGTCAGAGGCTGGCAGTGACACCCTCTCCCTGAAAGCACTTAATCACCGGCCGCTGTTCTGGTTTAGCCGGGAACGAAATCCGGCCTTCTTTGACGCTACGCGGGCACGCTTTAAGCGTGTGGGTTACGCTCCTGCCTGTCTTGAAGAGCCGCTGGAGCATGACGTTCTGCTGGCGCGAATAGCCCATGGCGATGGTCTGAGCTTATTCCCTGCTTCCTTTGCCGCTATTCAGCGTCAGGGCGTGGTTTTTCGTCCACTGAGCGAGGGTGAACTCAGCATTCAGGCGGGGCTGGCGATGTTGCCGGAGAACGCTGCCCGCTTACAATGGCTGAAAAGCATGATGCTGTCCGCCGGTATAGCCGACTAACGTGAATTTTTTTCATCTTCCCTGACTTTTCCTCACCATCAACGATGATTTTTCAGTTGACGTCATCGTGCTTTTCCGTCATTTTTACATCTGGACGTCTAAACGGATAGATGTTCACAACACAACATATAATGACAAGCGATTGATGAGGTAAGGTATGAGCTTTTTTCACGCCAACCAGCGGGAAGCCCTGAATCAGAGCCTGGCGGAAGTCCAGGGTCAGATTAACGTTTCGTTCGAGTTTTTCCCGCCGCGCACCAGTGAAATGGAGCAAACCCTGTGGAATTCCATCGATCGCCTGAGCAGCCTGAAGCCGAAGTTTGTTTCGGTAACCTACGGCGCCAACTCTGGCGAACGCGATCGCACGCACAGCATCATCAAAGGGATTAAAGATCGCACCGGTCTGGAAGCCGCACCGCACCTGACCTGTATTGATGCGACCCGCGATGAACTGCGTACTATTGCACAGGACTACTGGAACAACGGAATCCGACACATTGTTGCGCTGCGTGGCGATTTGCCGGCAGGCAGCGGTAAGCCCGATATGTATGCTGCCGACCTGGTGAGCCTGCTGAAAGAGGTGGCCGACTTTGATATCTCCGTCGCTGCTTACCCGGAAGTGCATCCGGAAGCGAAAAGCGCGCAGGCGGATCTGCTCAACCTGAAACGTAAAGTGGATGCCGGGGCGAACCGCGCCATTACCCAATTTTTCTTTGACGTCGAAAGCTACCTGCGTTTTCGTGACCGCTGCGTCTCTGCGGGTATCGACGTGGAAATCATCCCTGGCATTCTGCCGGTCTCGAACTTTAAGCAGGCGAAGAAGTTTGCCGATATGACCAATGTGCGCATTCCGGCGTGGATGTCACAGATGTTTAATGGCCTCGATGACGATGCGGAAACCCGTAAGCTGGTGGGAGCAAATATCGCCATGGACATGGTGAAAATTTTAAGCCGAGAAGGCGTAAAAGACTTTCATTTCTATACACTTAACCGCGCTGAAATGAGTTATGCCATTTGCCACACCCTGGGTGTCAGACCCGGTATCTAAATGCCTCGGCCCTCCCCGGAGGGCTTTATTACACCTCATTTTGATCTACATCTCTGTAACTAAAAATATAAAAGGTATCGGCTATCGAATCTGTGGATTTTTTCGACTATATCTTATCTCTGTAGGTGTATATCGTAATGTAAACACTGTAAAGGGAGCATATAGATGAGCACGCCAGACGATATCCATAACCCGACGTCCGCCGGAAAATGTCCTTTTCATCAGGGCGGCCATGACCAGAGCGCTGGAGCAGGAACAACCAGCCGTGACTGGTGGCCTAACCAGCTCCGCGTCGACTTGTTAAACCAACATTCCAATCGCTCAAACCCGCTGGGTGAAGATTTCGATTACCGCAAAGAATTCAGCAAATTAGATTATTCCGCGCTGAAAGGCGATCTCAGAGCGCTTCTCACCGAATCTCAACCGTGGTGGCCTGCTGACTGGGGAACGTATGCCGGTCTGTTTATCCGCATGGCCTGGCACGGGGCTGGTACCTATCGTTCCGTTGACGGACGCGGCGGCGCAGGTCGCGGACAGCAGCGTTTTGCTCCCCTGAACTCCTGGCCGGATAACGTGAGTCTGGACAAGGCGCGTCGTCTGCTGTGGCCAATCAAGCAAAAGTACGGACAAAAAATTTCCTGGGCCGACCTGTTTATTCTGGCGGGTAACGTTGCGCTGGAAAACTCCGGCTTCCGTACCTTTGGTTTCGGTGCGGGTCGTGAGGACGTCTGGGAACCGGATCTGGATGTAAACTGGGGCGATGAGAAAACGTGGCTTGCCCACCGTGACCCGGAAGAACTGGCTAAACGTCCTTTAGCCGCCACCGAGATGGGGCTGATCTATGTTAACCCGGAAGGTCCTAACGCCAGCGGTGAACCGCTTTCGGCGGCTTCAGCGATTCGTGCAACCTTTGGCAACATGGGGATGAACGACGAAGAGACCGTTGCGTTGATTGCCGGCGGTCACACATTAGGGAAAACCCACGGCGCAGGCCCGGCGACGCACGTCGGCCCGGACCCGGAAGTGGCACCGATCGAAAACCAGGGTTTAGGCTGGAAAAGTGATTTTGGTAGCGGTGTGGGCGCGGATGCGATTACATCCGGACTGGAAGTGGTCTGGACGCAAACCCCAACCCAGTGGAGCAACTACTTCTTCGAGAACCTGTTCAAATATGAGTGGGTACAGACGCGCAGTCCGGCTGGCGCCATCCAGTTTGAAGCAGTCGATGCGCCAGAAATCATTCCTGATCCATTCGACCCGTCGAAAAAACGTAAGCCGACGATGCTGGTCACCGACCTGACGCTGCGTTTTGATCCGGAATTCGAAAAAATTTCCCGCCGTTTCCTGAACGATCCGCAGGCGTTTAACGAAGCCTTCGCCCGTGCGTGGTTCAAACTGACCCACCGTGATATGGGGCCGAAAGCGCGTTACATCGGTCCGGAAGTGCCAAAAGAAGATCTGATTTGGCAGGACCCGCTGCCGCAACCCACCTTCAATCCAACGGAAGAAGATATCCTGAGCCTGAAGTCTGCCATTGCTGATTCCGGTCTTTCTGTCGGTGAACTGGTGTCCGTTGCGTGGGCGTCTGCGTCGACCTTCCGCGGGGGAGATAAACGTGGTGGGGCGAACGGTGCGCGTCTGGCATTAGCGCCGCAGCGCGGCTGGGATGTCAATGCGATTGCTACGCGTGCGCTGCCGGTTCTGGAGAAAATCCAGCGTGATTCCGCTAAAGCGTCGCTGGCCGATATCATTGTTCTTGCCGGTGTCGTGGGGGTTGAAAAAGCCGCCAGCGCTGCAGGTGTCAGCATTCATGTGCCGTTTACGCCTGGTCGTGTGGATGCGCGTCAGGATCAGACAGATATTGAGATGTTTGAGCTCCTCAAACCGATCGCCGATGGGTTCCGTAACTATCGCGGTGAACCTGGCGTGGCAACAACAGAGTCTCTGCTGATCGATAAAGCGCAGCAGTTGACTCTGACCGCACCAGAAATGACCGTGCTGGTGGGTGGTCTGCGCGTGCTTGGCGCGAACTACGACGGCAGTAAACATGGTGTCTTTACCGATCGTCCGGGTGTACTCAGCAATGACTTCTTCGTCAACCTGCTGGATATGCGTCACGAATGGAAACCGGTTGATGAGTCAAACGAACAGTTTGAAGGTCGCGATCGTCAGACAGGTGAAGTGAAATACACCGCTTCTCGTGCGGACCTGGTTTTTGGCTCTCATGCGGTGCTGCGTGCTCTGGCGGAAGTGTATGCCGGTAGCGATGCGCACGTGAAGTTCGTGAAGGACTTTGTCGCGGCATGGGTGAAAGTGATGAACCTGGACCGTTTCGACCTGCAGTAAGCCCATCCCTGACGTAATCTGACCCCACTTCAGCGACGGCTTGCAGTCGCTGAAGTGTATTTGTAGGGGTATAGTGTCCGCAGGAAACGTCAATCTACTGGATCTATCATGTCTGTCTCAGGAAAGGGCAATCCACTGGCAATCGGTGGTCTTATCTTGCTTACCCTTATCTGGAGCTATAGCTGGATTTTTATGAAGCAGGTCACGAGCTATATCGGCGCGTTCGACTTCACTGCATTACGCTGTATCTTCGGAGCCTTCATATTATTCCTCGTCCTCCTTTTGCGCGGCCGTGGCCTGCGCCCGACGCCGTTTCGGTTTACGCTGGCGATTGCGCTGTTGCAGACCTGCGGGATGATTGGCTTCGGTCAGTGGGCGCTGGTCAGCGGCGGGGCGGGGAAAGTCGCTATCCTGACCTATACTATGCCGTTTTGGGTCGTCATTCTGGCGGCGCTGTTTCTGGGTGAGCGACTGCGACGCCTGCAATACGCCGCGATTGCTATTGCCGCAATAGGGTTACTGCTGGTGCTGCAACCGTGGCAACTGAATTTATCAACGTTGAAAAGCGCTCTGCTGGCGATTCTCTCCGGAGTCAGCTGGGGAGCGAGCGCCATTGTCGCTAAACGTCTTTATACCCGCCATCCACGCGTCGATTTGCTGTCGTTAACGGCCTGGCAGATGTTGTATGCCGCGCTGGTGATGAGTGCGGTGGCCTGGCTGGTGCCGCAGCGGGAAGTTGACTGGCAGCCGGTGGTCCTCTGGGCGCTGGGATATAGCGCGATTCTGGCGACGGCGCTGGCCTGGAGTTTGTGGCTGTTTGTCCTGAAGAATTTGCCTGCCAGTATCGCCAGCTTAAGCACCCTGGCGGTGCCGGTCTGTAGCGTGCTGTTTTCCTGGTGGCTGCTTGGTGAAAACCCCGGTCCCGTTGAGGGTGGGGGAATTGTGCTGATCGTTATGGCGCTGGCAATTGTCAGCCGGAAAAAGCGTGAGGTGCAGGTGGTCGAACAGGCCTGATGAGATAAGAAACACTCCCGGCGAGGCCGGGAGTGTAGAGCGCGTTATTCCCACTCTTGCAGATAGCGCTGACCGTACTGGTCGGCAACCAACAGTGCGGCATAAACCTGATCCGGCGTAGCGCCGCCAGGCATGTTGTGAATGGTTTCGCCTTTCGCGCAGGAGGCTTCTGCCACAATACGCATCTTCGCCGGGATATCCTGTTTGATATCCAGTTGCGCCAGCGTAATCGGCAGACCGACGGAATGGCACAGTGCGGCAACGGTCTCAATCTCTTCAACCGGCGCGTTTTCCAGAATCAGCTGCGTCAGCGTACCAAAGGCCACTTTTTCACCGTGATAATAGTGATGCGCATCCGGGATCGCCGTCAGACCGTTGTGAACCGCGTGCGCGGCAGCCAGACCGCCGCTTTCAAAACCGACGCCACTCAGATAGGTGTTGGCCTCAATCACGCGCTCAAGCGCCGGGGTCACGACATGCTGCTCGGCGGCGAGCATTGCTTTTTCACCCTCTTCGAGCAGCGTGTTGTAGCACAGTTCAGCCAGCGCCAGCGCCGCCTGAGTGCATTTGCCGCCCGCCATGGTGATCGCGCCGCTGCGTGAACACGCGCGTGCTTCAAACCACGTGGCCAGCGCATCACCAATCCCTGCGGCTAACAGACGCGCCGGGGCGCCGGCAACGATTTTGGTGTCGACGATAACCATATGCGGGTTGTGCGGTAGCAGCAGATAACGGTCAAATTCACCAGCATCGGTGTAGATAACGGAAAGCGCGCTGCAGGGCGCATCCGTTGAGGCGATGGTCGGGGCGATCGCCACAGGCAGGTTCATAAAGTGGGCAAGGGCTTTGGCGGTATCCAGCGTTTTACCGCCGCCGATGCCGAGCACCGCGCTACACTGCGCATTTTCCGCCACGCTGCGCAAACGGTCGATCTCGTTTTGCGAGCATTCACCGCCAAACGGCGCGACTTCCAGCGCCAGTCCTGCGTTTTTAAAGCTTTTTTCCAGTTCGCCCTGAGCGAAACCGAGAACAAATTTGTCGCCAACAACCAGCCAACGTTCAGCCAACGGCTTGAGGTATTCGCCAAGACGAGTGATGACATCTGCACCCTGGATGTACTTACCAGGGGATTGAATAATGCGATCCATACCTTATTTCCCTCACAGGTTGATGTTACCGAATGCGTTTTTCCAGTCTTGCTCAAACTTCTCAACAGCTGACTCTACCGCAGGGGTATCGAGCATTTGTTGCGCTACATCTAAAGGAAGGGTGATTGCTTCACAGCCCACCAGCAGACAGTCCAGCGCCTGGCGCGGGGTCTTGAAACTGGCGGCCAGCACTTTGCTTTTCGGGGCATGACGTTCCAGTAGCGTCTGTAATTCCTGAACGGTGCGAATACCGTCTCCGCCCTGGGCATCTACGCGGTTGACGTAAGGCGCGACATATTTTGCCCCCGCCAGCGCGGCAAGTAGTCCCTGAGAGGCGCTGTACACGGCGGTTCCCAGGGTGACTATGCCCTCTTTTTTCAACTGCTTGATGGCGACCAGTCCTTCAGAGGTTACCGGGATTTTCACCACAATTCCCGGAACGGCATTGTTCAGACGTTTAGCTTCGTTCACCATTCCCTGCGCATCGCGACTCATGGTCTGGGCAAACAGAACGCCGTTTTCGCCAATCACCTTTTGCAGACGCGGCAGAACATCCCAGATGGATTCTTTGCTTGCCGCGATAATACTCGGGTTGGTCGTCACCCCGGCGATAGGGAAGATGCGGGCCAGACGTTCGACTTCCGCCACATTGGCGCTATCCAGATACAGTTCCATTTTGCTTCCTCTTAAAGTTCAAGCTCATGTTGCAGCAGGCTGGCAATCGCGTCGGCAGACGCGGCATTCACCAGCGCATTGCGAAATTCTTCGTGCATAATGCGACGGGCCAGGCGTGAGAAAATACGCATGTGCTGGTCCCCCGCCGCGTGTTTGTTGAGCGTTAGCATGATGATGAACTGCGCCTCGTCATCTCCCCAGCGGACAGGCGCTTTCAGGCGTGCCACGCTGATAGTGGACTGCTCAATGTGTTCAGATTTGCTGTGCGGAATGGCGAAGCTGAAGCCCAGCCCGGTAGAGAATACTGCCTCACGAGCCCACAGATCGGCTTCCAGTTTGCGGGGGTAGCGGCAGCGGCTGGCGAGCAGCAGGTTGTCGGTCATCCCTTTGATTACCTCTTCTTTGCTACGCCAGTCGCTGTCGAGGGTGATGCACTGGGCGGTGACCAGTGGGGCATCCTGCTGTGACATGCGGAACTGCGCCAGCAGATGCTCCACTTCCAGCGACGTGCGACAGGCCATCGCCTGATTCAGCAATTGGCGGCAGGCGCGACTGTCGAGCTGCGCCATTCGCGCTTTAGCGGCAGGAATGGAGGGGGCGCTCATGCTGATTTCATCCAGCCCCAACCCGACCAGCAATGGCAGAACGGAACCTTTTGCCCCGAGCTCGCCACACAGGCCGATCCATTTCCCCTGACGGTGCACCGCCTGCACCGCGAAATCCAGCGCGCGCAGAAAGGCCGGGTTCAGGCTGTTGTAGTGGCGGGTCACTTTGGCGTTATCGCGGTCAACGGCCAACAGGTATTGCGTCAGGTCATTGCTGCCAATACTAAAGAAATCAATCTCTTCACAGCACTGGTCGATGATGAACATCACTGATGGGACTTCCAGCATAATGCCGAGCGGGATCTTCTCATCAAATGGGATCTGTTCATTGCGAAGCTGCTGTTTGGCTTCCGCCAGTTTCTCTTTCACCCACAGGATCTCTTCCATTGAGGAGATCATCGGGATCATAATTTTCAGGCTTCCGTGCGCCGATGCGCGCAGGATCGACCGGAGCTGAGTGGTAAACAGCGCGGCGTACTCTTCATAGATACGCACGGCGCGATAGCCGAGGAACGGGTTGGCTTCAGCAGGAATATTCAGATAATCAACGGGCTTATCGCCGCCGATATCCATCGTACGCACAATAATGCTGCGCCCCTGTGCGGATTCCAGCGCCTGGCAAAAAATGTTGTACAGCTCGTTCTCGTCCGGAGCGCTGAGCCGATCCATATACAGCATTTCGGTGCGGAACAGGCCAACCGCCTCCGCGCCGTTGCCAAATGCCGCCTGCGCTTCCACGGAGTGAGCAATGTTGGCGGCAACTTCCATACGAATGCCGTCGGCCGTGCGCGCTTCCTGGGTCAGCCAGACGCGCTGTTGCTCGCGCAGCGCCTCGTGTACACGGGCTTCCTGCTGATAGTAGCGGCTGACTGGTTCATCAGGCGCGACCACCAACGCTCCTGCATTGCCATCGATATAAACTTCTTGCTGCAGCCACGGGGTTAAAGCGTCAATCGCGACACCGACCAGAGTGGGGATGTTGAATGAACGAGCAAGAATCACCGTGTGCGAAGTGGTGCCGCCGCTTTTCAACAGCAGTCCTTTGAGGAACGTTTTGTCCAGTTCCAGGAACTGGCTGGGCGTCAACTCATCCGCCATACAAATGGTGGGTTGGGTCAGCTTTCCCGGTGCCGGAAAGCGCTTTTCGCCGTAGATGTGTTGCAGCAACTGGAAACAGACGTCGCGCACGTCCAGCGCGCGTTCCTGCAAATAGCGACTGCTGGAATGGGCAAACTCATCGCAGAAATGGTTGGCGCTGTCGACAATCGCCTGCGCGCAGCTTAAGCCGCGAGAAACGCCTGCCAGCAAATGCTGACGCAAGGAGGTATCGCCCGCCAGCGAACGGTGGGCTTCCAGAATCGCACTGGTGGTGCCGTCGCTGTCGAGCAAACGAAACGCAATGTTTTTTACCAGCAGCGTTAAGCCGCGATCCAGCGCCGACTGCTCGCTTTCCACATCGCCTGCCACAGGGAGTTCGCCGAGCGCGTTGAGATCCAGCGAAGAGAGAAGCGTCAGGATACCGCCCGCGCTACCACTGCAAACGCTACGGGCGCGGAAAAGCTGCGGGTTCAGGTGAGTCAGTGAAACCGGTAGTGGTTCTAATTCGCTGTTACTGGCTTCTGCCAGCGGGGCATCGCAGTGGGGGAACTCGTCGCGCAGCCACAGGCTCAGGCGCTGATGGGCATCGGCTTCATCTGCTCCCGTAATCAGCAACTGGCAGGGGTCGCCAGCCAGCGTATCCGTGCCAATCAACGCCAGCGCGCTCTTGGCGTTGCCCTTACGATCGGTTCGCAGGTTGTGCCACTCAATGTGTGAAGTAAAGGTGTTACACAGGGTCTCAACATGGCTTGCCGGGCGTGCATGGACGCCATTGGGCAGCTCACAGGTAAATTCCACAATCAGGGCCATTGCCTTTCTCCCATAACGGTTTTCTGCCTACAGCATAAAAGGCCTTGCTTGTTCGCTGCCATGTGACAATTCTGCCAAAAACTGGACA
>NZ_JBFWLF010000003.1:0-44606 GCF_050252275.1 Citrobacter sp.
GTCCACGATAGAGCTGCCCGTCGATCACCAGTCCACCGCCCATGCCGGTGCCAACACTGGCGCCAAAGATTCGCGAGAACTGACGGGCCTGCTGGGTATGCGCCTCTGTCAGCGCGAAGCAGCAGCAGTCATTGTCCAGGGCCACCGAGCGGTTGAGTCGGTGCGCCAGATCGTCCATCACCTGCCGTCCGGTCAGACAGGGGACGTTCGACGACAGCAGCTTTCCGGTATGTCTGTCCATCAATCCAGGTATGCCAATGCCGATTTTGCCCTGCATTCCCGTAGCCCAGTCTGCGGTATCGATGAGCGAGGTAAAGGTCGAGAGAAAGAGTTCGTAATCCTGAACCGGCGTGGCTACGCGCTTGCGCCAGCAAACCTGCATTTCCTTATCAAAGGCGACAATTTCAGTTTTTGTGCCGCCAATATCAACACCGTAAAACATGCCACATCTCCTCGAATTTCACAGTGTAACCACACAGTTTTCCTTGCGAGCGCGCTCTGCGGCAAAGACCATTAAGTGACTTTCCAGCGATTCATCCGGGCCGGAGAGAATCATACTTTGATCGCCCGCCATCACGGCGTGAATAAAGCGATCCATCAGATAGTAATCCCCGCCGCCGTGGCCTCCCATTTGGGTCTGCGTGCCTGCGGCGATCTCGTCGATCGTGTAGAGCGTCTCGCTGTCCGTCAGAAAATCAAACACCCGGATCTGCTCGCCATCGCCCTCGAGATAGCCTTTCGTACCGAAAAGACGCGTCTTTCGATCTTCCATACGGGTAAAGGCGGTCATGGTGAACGTCACGGTTTGCTGATGCGCGAAACGCAAGTTGACCACCTGATGATCCACTACGTCGTTATCACAGCGATAAACGCAGCGGCCATACGGACCTTCGCGCAGCGCCTGACGGACATTTTCCTCGGTGGGATCCGCCGTCAGCACGCGACGGAAATGTGGCGTGCATTTGTGATCCTCGCCGAGATAAATTTTGCAGGCTGACCAGGGGCAGCTCGCCTCAACCTGGCAATCCAGGCAACGGTCGGCGGCACCCTCCGGCTGGTTCTCCTTTACGAAATGACTCAGGTTGCCAAATGAGGTCACATCCTGACAGCGATCGCCCATGATGTAGCGGATCCAGTCCATATCGTGGCAGGATTTCTGTAACAGCATAAACGACGATTCCGCTTCGTTACGCCAGTTGCCGCGAACGAAAGAGTGCGCCTGGTGCCAGTAACCCACCGGCTCAAGATGCTGCATGCTGACGATATCGCCAATCACCCCGCTGACGAGCAGGGACTTGAGTTTTTGCGTATAGCGGGTGTAGCGCAGAACGTGGGCGACACCCAATAAGACGTTGTTGCGCTTCACCGCAGCGATGATGGTGCGGCACTCTTCCGGCGTGGGAGCGATCGGTTTTTCCAGCAGAATATGATAGCCGAGCTCGGCAAACGCGACGGCAGGCTCTTTGTGCATCGTATCCTGAGTACAAATCAGTACGACATCTGCCATTCGTGGGCGGGCCGCCGCCTCTTTCCAGTCGCGAAAGATGTTTTCCTGCTCAATTTGATGCTGAGCGACAAACTGTTGGCGATACGCCTCTCTGGGTTCCGCCACGCCGACCACCTGCATGCGGTCCGGATGCTCAAGCGCGTAGCGAGAATAGATTTCGCCGCGCGCCCCTGCGCCCACCACTAACACGGTCACTTTCTTTGCACACATATAAGCCTCTCATTTTGCCCTTGCCTGCGTTCGCGTTGTTCTGCGCGGCGGGGCATTAAAAAAACAAACTGGAATTGCTTGCACCTGATGATGACGTTCGCGGTTTCAGGCACTGGCTAAATTTTCTTCATTCTGCTTATCGAATAAAAAGGCGGCTTCAAGATTGAATTTCACCCTGATCGATTCGCCGGGCAGCGGACTCCATTCCGGTGACGAATTGACTCGCAGGATCATTTGCTGTGCACCGATATTGAAATGCAGGAGATCTTCATTGCCCATTCTTTCCACGTTGGTGATCCGGGCGTCGAAAGCCGCAGGATCGTTGTGCTGCGCCAACTGAATCGCCTCCGGACGAATGCCAAACCAGACGCTGTCGTGCGGATAATCCGTCAGTTGGGAGATCAGTCGTGCGGTTAAGGGCAAGGTCAGCGCGTCATTCAGACGCAGTCCGTGCGTGTGCGGGTCGAGCGCCAGAAGATGGATATTCATTGCCGGGTTACCAATGAAACCCGCCACGAATTTATTCTTTGGCTGATGGTAGATATTGCCCGGCGTGTCGACCTGCATGATCCGTCCACCGTTGAGCACGCAAATGCGGTCACCCATGGTCATCGCTTCAATCTGATCGTGTGTGACATACACCATTGTCGCGTTCACGCCTTCGTGACGCAGTTGGCGGTGAAGTTCCGTCAGGCGCACGCGCATTGACACGCGCAGTTTGGCGTCGAGATTGGACAACGGCTCATCAAACAAAAACACCTCAGGCTTACGCACAATGGCTCTGCCGACGGCAACGCGCTGGCACTGACCCCCTGAAAGTTGACCCGGTTTTTTGTCGAGTAGCGTTTCGATTTCCAGTTTGCGCGCGGCTTCCCGCACACGAACATCTATCTCCTGCTTGTCCATTTTGCCCTGCAGGCTGAAGGCCATATTTTTGTAGATCGTCATGTGGGGATAGAGGGCGTAGTTTTGAAAAACCATCGCCACGCCACGTTCTTTTGGCAGCAAGTCGTTAACGCACCGTTCGCCAATGGAAATATGACCATGAGTAATCTCTTCCAGACCGGCGATCATGCGCAGTAACGTTGATTTGGCGCAGCCGGATGGCCCGACAAAAACCATAAATTCGCCATCGTGAATTTCAAGGTCAACGCTATGAATCGCCTGAAAGCCATTCGGATAGATTTTGCCTACTGACTGTAATTGAATGCCTGACATAATAATGCCCCTTATCCTTTAATTCCGGCACCGGCGATGCCACGAATGAAATAGCGCTGGAAGAAAATATAAAGTAACAACATGGGGATAATCGCGAGCAACGCTCCCGCCATGAGCATGGGATACTCCACCCCGGCGCGACCTGAGAGCGAGGCCAGACCCACCGGCAGCGTCATTTTGTCCATTGAGGTATTGACGATGAGCGGCCACATTAAGTTATTCCAGCTCCACAACCCGTTAATAATGACGCAGGCGATAAGTCCCGGTTTAATCAGCGGCAGCATGATTTTGAAAAAAATCGTTAAATGGTTATAACCATCCATAATGGCCGCTTCTTCCAGCTCTTTCGGTACGGAAAGAAAAAACTGGCGCAATAAAAAGGCGCTATAAATACTGAATAATCCCGGCAGCACCAGGCCTGGAATGGAGTTCAGCAGACCTATTTTCTCGATCGTTAAAAACTGCGGGATCAAAAAGATCTGTCCGGGAACCATCAGAATCGAAATGCAGAGCATAAAGAGGAGATCGCGCCCTTTAAAACGCAGGCGGGAGAAACCATACGCCGCCATCGCGGCAATCAGCGTCTGTAAGATGACGATAACCAGCGTGGAAACGATCGAGTTAAAATAAAAGCTACCAAACGGCATCTCATGCAAGATTTTATCGTACGCCTGAAACCCCGGATTGGCGGGCAGCAGGATCGGCGGAAAGGCAATACTTTCCGCCTGGGTTTTAAACGAGGTGATGATCATCCAGAGAAAGGGAACCACCGTGACCAGCGTCGCCAGGATCATCAGGCCATAAATCAGCCATTTTTCACGTTTTGTCATGAACATAGTGGTTGCCTTACTGTGCTTTAAGCCGTTTGCCTATCCATATCTGCAGCAGGGTCAGTACCATCGTGATAACGAAAATCACCACGGCAATCGCGGAGGCGTACCCTTTTTCATGGTAGATAAAGGCGTATTTATAAAAGAGATAAGCGATGGTCATGGTCTGATCGTCCACCATGGAAGAACTGCCAAACAGCAGATACACCACATCGAATATTTGCAGCGTTTCGATAAACGAGATCACCAGAACGAAGAACAGCGTCGGGATCATTAGCGGCAGGGTAATTGACCAGAAGCCGCGCAGTTTACTGATACCATCCAGAGACATGGCTTCATAAATCTGCTTCGGGATCCCCTGCAAGCCGGCGAGCAGAATGATCATCTTCAGAGCGATAGCCGACCAGATAATAACCAGTGAGGCGCTCAGACGGACAATATCCGGATCGGATAACCAACCAATGGCGGGAATATCGAAATAAGCCAGGATCTGATTGAGTAAACCGAAATTACGGTTCATCAACCACTGCCAGACCATCGCAATGGCGGCAGGCATCGTAACGGCCGGAAGAAATAACAGCGTACGGAACAGCCACTGACCGCGAATCGCCTGGTTTAAACCAATCGCCAGCAGTAAAGACAGGACCGTGATCACCGGCACACAAATAAAAACATAGGCCAGCGTATTCACTATCGCCGAACGGAATTCATCATCGCTGAATAAATTAATGTAATTATCCAGACTGATTGTCGTCCAGATCTGAAACTCGCCCAGATCGGTAAAACTGTAAAATACGTTCTGGAAGAACGGCGTAAAGTAAAAAATAACTAATCCTGCCAACAGCGGCAGAATCATTATCCACCCCCAGAAACGTTCTTCTTTTTCCAGTCGGGTCAGGGAATTTTTATTGGGTTCCCTGGCCGATAACGGCGGGGATGCCGCTTCATCTGAATAGCTCATACAGACTCCGGGATGCTCACTTTACAAACAATAAATGGGTTAACGCAAGAGAGGTGAGAGGGAGCAAGGCTCCCTCACGATTATTTCTGCATTTCACGCTCAACGCGTTTGGCGACACCCGGCATAACCTGTTGCGGATCATTTCCCATCCAGACTTTTTTCAGCCCGTCGTTGAGAATGCTATTCCATTTCGCGGTATTTGAACCGGCGGTGGGATATTTATGAGAAAACGCCAGTGAATCGATATAGGCGGAAACATCAACATCCTTAAAGCCTTCCGCCCATGCTTTGGCGACTTTCTGATTGGCCGGAATCACCACTTTGCCCGCTGCCAGCGTTTGCTGCGCATGTTCTGAGCTCATGAATTCAATGAATTTCCAGGCGGCCTCTTTATGCTGGCTTTTGGCAGACATGGCGAATGCCAGGCTATGAGAGACGCCAGCCTGTTCTGCCATTTTGGGCATCGGAACGACGCCGACATGATCGTTAATCAGTTCGTTCTGCGAGAACGGCAGCGCCCACCACGAGCCCGCGTAGATCATCGCCACCCGATTGGACTGGAAGACATCGGCGGCTTTCATTTCGCCTGGCGGCTGGAGCAATCCTGCCTTCAGCATTCCCTGAACGTCGCGATACATGGCGATCGCGTTGTCACTGGCAACGTCCGTTTTACCCTCAGGCAGGACAATCTGAGTGCCGGCCTGCAGCAGCAGGTTAAAGTAGCTGTCCTGACCGCTGCCGAGATCCATCGCCAACGGATAAGAATGCTGATCCAGCTTTTTACGTAACTGTTCTGATTTCTGTTTTAAATCGTCCCACGTCCAGTTTTTATCGGGATAGGTTACGCCAGCCTGATCAAACATTTTTTTGTTATACCACACGGCAATCGCGTCGATATCCCGTGGAATAGCGTATTGTTGAGACTGGTACTGATAAGCATCGACAGAGCTTTTCACGAAATCATCAAGATGTGGTGATGATGTGTCTTTTAAATAAGGAGTCAGTGGTTCCAGCATGCCGTTTTTAACGTACTGCTGAAAATTCGGCATATTCATCCAGAATACATCCGGCGCCACATTTCCCCCGACCGCTGAACTGAGTTTTATGAAATATTGGTCATAGGGCGTTAGTTCAATTTCAACTTTTACACCGGGGTTATTTTTTTCAAATTCATTAACCAGTTGCTGTTCGCCGGGAAGTTGATTTCGATCCCATAGCGTGTAGCGTAATTTAACGGGTTTTTCTGTCGTCTGGCCTTCAGCACTGGCGGCAACCGGTGCGGCCAGTAAACAGGAAAAAAAGCATGCCAGGGCGACATTATTTTTATTCAAGGTATACATAACTTCCCTCTTTATTCGGGTCAGAATGTCGGTGAGGTAAATTACAGAAGCCATTGAATCTTGTGTTTAACAAAGGGGAAAGTCAAAGGGGGAAAAATGAGCGAATTATCGCATTAAAACACCCCGGCTTTTCGGTAGGTTTCTCTTTTATCAAAACGAAAAGAGAGCGAAAAGGGAGGCCTCAGGCATTGTTCTTTCTTTCAACGGGTTAGGATTTTTCTACCGACGAAAAGCGAAAAAGGGCGGGTGAAAAATTAACCTTCAAAACTGCGAGCATTATCACCTTATCTTTCACGGACAGGAAAGAAAAACGGGGATTATTCCCCGTTTTCTCGGTTGCTTTCGTTTCGAAAATATCAGGTCACTGGTGCCGGGTTAAAGACGGCCAACTGATTGTGCAATCCCCATTGATCGGAGAAGGTTTTCTTTCGGCCACTGGCGACATCGAGAATAAATTCGAACAGCTTCTGACCGACTTCCTCAATGGTCTCTTCACCCGTGGCGATGGTGCCCGCGTTGATATCCATCAAATCGTACCAACGCTTTGCCAGTTCGGTACGGGTCGCCATCTTAATCACCGGCACGGCCATCAGGCCATAGGGGGTACCGCGACCCGTGGTGAACACCTGGACGGTGATCCCGGACGCGACCTGCTGCGTGCCGCAGACAAAATCGCTGGCGGGCGTTGCGGCATAAATCAGACCGCGTTTGGTCGGGCGCTGGCCTGGGGAGAGCACTTCGACAATCGCGCTTTTACCGGATTTCGCAATGGAGCCCAGCGCTTTTTCCACCACATTCGCCAGCCCCCCTTTTTTGTTACCCGGAGAGGGGTTAGCGCTGCGATCGGTTTTCCCCATATCGAGATAGTTGTCGTACCAGGCCATCTCTTCCAGCAGACGTTTACCCACCTCTTCGTTGAGGGTGCGCGGCGTCAACAGATGGATCGCATCACGCACTTCGGTGACTTCGGAGAACATTACCGTAGCGCCGCAGCGTACCAGCAGGTCAGAGGCGTAGCCCACTGCCGGGTTTGCCGTCACGCCGGAAAACGCATCGCTGCCGCCGCACTGCATGCCGACGACCAGCTCAGAGGCCGGGCAGGTTTCGCGCTGGCGCAGATTCAGTTTAGCCAGATGGCGCTCAGCGACCTGCAGGATATCATCGACCATGGAACGGAAACCCACATGCTTTTCGTCCTGAAGGCTGACGATGCTGGCGCTGTCGACCGGAATACTTTGCACATCGTCAGTACCTTCCAGTAAACGTTCCGGCTGCAGTTTTTCACAGCCCAGGCCAATGACCATCACTTCGCCGCCAAAGTTTGGGTTCAGCGAGATGTTATGGATGGTGCGGATCGGCACCACGGCTGCCGGCGCGTTAATTGCCACGCCGCAACCGTACAGGTGGTTAAGTCCGACCACACCATCGACGTTCGGGTATTTAGGCAGCAGATCGCGCTCAATGATTTTGACGACATAATCCACCACACCCGCCACACAGTGCACGCTGGTGGTGATGCCGAGCAGATTCTTGGTGCCTACGCTACCATCGGCGTTGCGGTAGCCTTCAAAGGTATAGCCTTCCAGCGGCGGCAGCGGTTCCGGAACTTTGGTCGCCAGTGGCAGCGTGTTCAACGGCGGCGCTGTCGGTAGCTCAACCATGGATTCATCAATCCAGCTTCCGCGCGGAATGTCGCGCACGGCGTAGCCGATCACTTCACCGTAACGTATGATTTCACCATGAACCGGAATATCCACCAGCGCGACTTTATGTCCCTGTGGAATATGTTCAATCAGCTCCAGTCCATCCGGGAATCGCGTCCCGGCTTTCAAACCATTGTCATTAACAATGATCGCCACATTATCTGTTTCGTGGACCTTTATATAAAATGCGCTCGGCGATTCTTGTCTGATGTCGATGTTGGCCATTGTCCAGTATTCTCCAACCGGGGTGATAATAATATAGAAAGATTCTGCGAATCTGATTATTAAAATAAGGAAGACCTGTCGTGAAATAAGGATGTCAGGAGTTCAAAAATAAGAATGTGATCCAGATCACTCGTTATGGTGAAAGCCCGGCTATCAGGGGCGGTAAAGCGTAAATATGTGCATCAGCGCCCAGCGTTATGTGCATTTGCTCAAGATATTATTTGTAATTAACGTCGTTAATGAGCATCTGCACAATGCGTAATGCTCTCTGCCTGATTATACTGAATCACGAAATGAGTATCTGTATTTATTAATAAGCGATAGCGTCTGTCATCAATAAATAATAATAAATGTGTCTGCTTAAGTGCCTGAGGTAAATAAAATGATCCTGGATACCGTTGTAGAAAAAAAGAAAGGTACGCATACCCGCTATTTAATTCTGCTGATAATTTTTATTGTTACAGCGGTTAACTACGCGGACCGGGCGACGCTATCCATTGCCGGTACCGAAGTCGCCAAAGAGTTGCAGTTGAGTGCTGTATCAATGGGCTACATCTTCTCTGCCTTTGGCTGGGCCTACCTGCTGATGCAAATCCCCGGCGGCTGGCTGCTCGATAAGTTTGGTTCAAAAAAAGTATACACCTGGAGCCTCTTCTTCTGGTCGCTGTTCACCTTCCTGCAAGGCTTCGTGGATATGTTCCCGCTGGCCTGGGCCGGGGTTTCCATGTTCTTTATGCGCTTTATGTTGGGTTTCTCGGAAGCGCCTTCGTTCCCGGCAAACGCCCGTATTGTTGCGGCCTGGTTCCCGACCAAAGAGCGTGGAACCGCGTCGGCAATCTTTAACTCTGCTCAGTATTTTTCACTGGCACTGTTCTCGCCGCTGCTGGGCTGGTTGACCTTTGCCTGGGGCTGGGAGCATGTCTTTACTGTGATGGGCGTGATTGGGTTTGTCCTGACGGCGCTGTGGGTCAAACTGATTCATAACCCCACCGATCACCCGCAGATGTCCGCAGAAGAGTTGAAGTTCATCTCTGAAAACGGTGCGGTCGTGGATATGGACCACAAAAAACCGGGCAGCGCCGTGGCAAGTGGTCCAAAACTGCATTACATCAAGCAGTTATTGACCAACCGTATGATGCTTGGCGTGTTCTTTGGACAGTATTTCATCAACACGATCACCTGGTTCTTCCTGACCTGGTTCCCGATTTATCTGGTTCAGGAAAAAGGAATGTCGATCCTGAAAGTGGGTCTGGTGGCTTCGATTCCGGCGCTGTGTGGTTTCGCTGGCGGCGTACTGGGCGGCGTGTTCTCGGACTATCTGATTAAGCGCGGTTTTTCTATCACCGTTGCGCGTAAGCTGCCAATTGTGCTGGGAATGCTGCTGGCCTCCACCATCATTCTGTGCAACTACACCGACAACACCGCGCTGGTGGTGACGCTGATGGCGCTGGCCTTCTTTGGTAAAGGATTTGGCGCACTGGGCTGGCCGGTGATTTCGGACACCGCGCCGAAAGAGATTGTGGGCCTGTGTGGCGGGGTATTTAACGTCTTTGGCAACGTGGCATCTATCGTAACGCCACTGGTTATCGGTTACCTGGTAAGTGAACTGCATTCCTTCAACGCCGCGCTGGTCTTCGTTGGCTGTTCCGCGCTGATGGCAATGGTGTGCTACCTGTTTATTGTCGGTGACATTAAACGTATGGAACTGCAGAAATAATTAACGGTTAAGTGACAAGGTAAAAGTGATGAATAACGACATCTTCCCGAATAAATTCAAAGCTGCGCTGGCTGCGCATCAGATTCAGATTGGTTGCTGGTCCGCGCTGGCAAGCCCCATTAGCACGGAAGTCTTAGGACTGGCGGGCTTCGACTGGCTGGTGTTGGATGGCGAGCATGCGCCAAATGATGTCTCTACCTTTATTCCGCAACTGATGGCACTGAAAGGCAGTTCCAGCGCGCCGGTGGTGCGTGTACCGACTAACGAGCCGGTGATTATCAAGCGTCTGCTGGATATCGGTTTTTACAACTTCCTGATCCCGTTTGTTGAAACAGAAGAAGAGGCGGTGAACGCCGTTGCGTCGACGCGCTATCCGCCTGAAGGGATCCGTGGCGTGTCCGTATCGCATCGCGCCAACATGTTTGGCACCGTCCCGGATTACTTCGCGCAGTCCAACAAAAACATCACCATCATTGTGCAGATTGAGAGCCAGCAGGGAGTGGATAACGTCGATGCTATCGCCGCCACCGAAGGTGTCGACGGTATTTTCGTTGGTCCAAGCGATCTGGCTGCGGCGTTAGGCCACCTCGGCAATGCGTCTCATCCTGAGGTGCAGAAAGCCATTCAGCACATCTTTGCCCGGGCGAAAGCGCACGGCAAACCGAGCGGCATTCTGGCACCGGTTGATGCCGACGCCCGTCGCTATCTGGAATGGGGGGCCACGTTTGTTGCTGTCGGCAGCGACCTGGGCGTGTTCCGTTCCGCCACGCAGAAACTGGCTGATTCCTTTAAGAAATAACCACCACCGACACAAGAGAGATAATTGATATGACGATGAAAGTTGGTTTTATTGGCTTGGGTATCATGGGTAAACCAATGAGTAAAAACCTCCTGAAAGCAGGTTACTCGCTGGTGGTTTCTGACCGTAATCCTGAAGCGATCGCTGACGTTATCGCGGCAGGTGCAGAAACCGCTTCTAACGCCAAAGCGATTGCTGAGCAGTGTGATGTGATCATCACCATGCTGCCAAACTCTCCGCATGTGAAAGAGGTTGCGCTAGGCGAAGGCGGCATTATCGAAGGGGCGAAACCGGGGACGGTGCTGATCGATATGAGCTCCATCGCGCCGCTGGCGAGCCGTGAGATCAGCGACGCGCTGAAAGCTAAGGGCATCGATATGCTGGACGCGCCGGTGAGCGGCGGTGAGCCGAAGGCGATCGACGGCACGTTGTCGGTGATGGTTGGCGGCGACAAAGCGATTTTCGATAAATACTACGATCTGCTGAAAGCGATGGCGGGGTCTGTTGTTCATACCGGTGATATCGGGGCGGGGAACGTCACCAAACTGGCGAACCAGGTGATTGTGGCGCTGAACATTGCCGCGATGTCTGAAGCGTTGACCCTGGCAACCAAAGCCGGCGTAAACCCGGATCTGGTTTATCAGGCGATCCGGGGTGGTCTGGCAGGCAGCACCGTCCTGGATGCGAAAGCGCCGATGGTGATGGATCGTAACTTCAAGCCGGGTTTCCGTATCGATCTGCACATTAAAGATCTGGCAAACGCGCTGGATACGTCTCACGGTGTTGGTGCTCAGCTTCCGCTGACCGCGGTTGTTATGGAGATGATGCAGGCACTGCGTGCTGACGGCATGGGAACCGCCGACCACAGTGCTCTGGCATGCTATTACGAAAAACTGGCGAAAGTGGAAGTCACTCGCTAATGACCTTGCGCCCGGATGGCGTATTGCGATCCGGGCCTGGATTGTAGGCCGGATAAGTAAAGCGCCATCCGGCGTTGTGCAGTAACAGGCGATCATCATGAAAATCGTAATTGCCCCAGACTCTTATAAAGAAAGCCTTTCTGCTACTGAGGTAGCGCAGGCGATAGAAAAAGGATTTCGGGAAATTTTCCCCGATGCGCAGTATGTTTCCGTTCCGGTCGCCGATGGGGGTGAGGGGACGGTTGAAGCCATGATTGCCGCCACACACGGTTCTGCACATTCCGCTCTGGTGACCGGACCGCTGGGTGAAAAAGTGAATGCCAACTGGGGCATGTCAGGCGATGGAAAGACCGCGTTTATTGAAATGGCGGCCGCCAGCGGACTGGCGCTGGTCCCCCCCGAAAAACGTAACCCCCTGATTACCACTTCGCGCGGCACCGGGGAGCTTATTTTGCAGGCGCTGGACAGTGGGGCAAGCAATATTATTATCGGCATTGGCGGGAGTGCGACCAATGACGGCGGTGCCGGGATGGTTCAGGCGCTGGGCGCGAAGCTGTGTGATGCCAACGGAACTGAAATTGGCTACGGCGGCGGTAGTCTGAACACTCTCAATACCATTGATGTGTCTGGTCTGGATCCGCGCATTAAACATTGTGCTATTCGCGTTGCTTGTGATGTGACCAATCCGCTGGTGGGCGAACAGGGAGCTTCTCGGATCTTTGGCCCGCAAAAAGGGGCGACGGAACCGCTGATCCTCGAACTGGACCGCAATCTGGCTCACTACGCGGATATTATTAAAAAATCACTGGGTGTGGATGTGAAAAAAGTTCCAGGCGCAGGTGCGGCGGGCGGCATGGGGGCGGCGCTGATGGCATTCCTCGGCGCGGAGTTGAAAAGCGGGATTGAGATCGTCACCCAGGCGCTTAATCTGGAAGAGCATATTTACGACTGTACGCTGGTTGTTACCGGTGAAGGGCGCATCGACAGCCAGAGCATTCATGGCAAAGTACCGGTGGGCGTGGCGAATGTGGCGAAGAAATACCACAAGCCGGTGATTGGCATTGCGGGCAGTCTGACGCGGGATGTCGGCGTGGTGCATCAATATGGTATCGATGCTGTATTCAGCGTATTGACCAGTATTGGCACGCTGGAAGAGGCCTTTCGCGGCGCATTTGACAACATTTACCGGGCGTCGCGAAACATTGCGGCGACGCTGGCGGTGGGAATGCGCAGTGCAGGGTGACAAGGGCGTGCAAACCCTCTATACTGCGCGCCGAAGCTGACCAGACAGTCGCCGCTTCGTCGTCGTCCCTTTCGGGGGAGACAGGCGGAGGGGAGGAAAGTCCGGGCTCCATAGGGCAGGGTGCCAGGTAACGCCTGGGGGGGAAACCCACGACCAGTGCAACAGAGAGCAAACCGCCGATGGCCCACGCAAGTGGGATCAGGTAAGGGTGAAAGGGTGCGGTAAGAGCGCACCGCGCGGCTGGTAACAGTCCGTGGCACGGTAAACTCCACCCGGAGCAAGGCCAAATAGGGGTTCATAAGGTACGGCCCGTACTGAACCCGGGTAGGCTGCTTGAGCCAGTGAGCGATTGCTGGCCTAGATGAATGACTGTCCACGACAGAACCCGGCTTATCGGTCAGCTTCACCACTTTAAGAACCCCGCCACCAGGCGGGGTTTTGCTTTGTAGATAATGTAGATGAATGACTGTCCACGACGCTACACCTGAAAGAAAGCGGCTTATCGGTCAGCTTCACCACTTTAAGAACCCCGCCACCAGGCGGGGTTTTGCTTTGTAGATAATGTAGATGAATGACTGTCCACGACGCTACACCTGAAAGAAAGCGGCTTACCGGTCAGCTTCACCACTTTCATGTAGAAACCCGCTTCGGCGGGTTTTTGCTTTGCAGATGATGTAGATGAATGACTGTCCACGACGCTATACCTGGAAGAAAGCGGCTTACCGGTCATGACGCTTCGCTTATCAGGCCTGTGAACGGTGAAGGGGAACGGGAACCTGTAGGGCAGATAAGATACGTCGCATCGCCATCCGGCAGCGTTCTGGAACCTGCGGCTATTAAGAAATTTCTTGTTATGTGACATGCAACACAAAACGCTACTTTCTACTAATATGTCGATAGAAACGAAAAGCAATCGATCTACTTCACAAAATTACACGCTATAAAAATGGCAAAGTGCAGTGTTAATGTATTGTTGTGAATGATAATTGTTTGTGTGTGTATATTTAATTATTGATAAATTCAATGTTTATTTATAAACAAACCGGGCTAAAAAATGTGATGTATAACGTTATTTAATCCAATTTATGTTTTAAACATACTTAAATTTGAGGGATTGCGCATTTAATTTAATGAACAAATTGACCATTAACTGCACGATAATTGCTTGAAATATCGTCATTCCTCATTTTTAGATATGAGGGGAAAATAACGCGTGTTATCGCCATAAAATATTGTTATCCCCCCCTCTTTTTTTGACAAAAATCAGACTAAAGTGACATGATATTTATATAACCAATTGAATATAAATGGTTTATTTATTTACAAATAACCACTTGAAATATAGGTGAAGGCAATTTGTGAGTGGTCGCACATATCCTGCTTCATGTAATTTGTTACACTTCACGCCGTCAACAAGGTTATTAACGCAGGTCGATATGAATACGTTTGCTCTCCCAAAAACACAGCAGTTGGTGGTCTTTCAGGAAGTAATCAGAAGCGGTTCTATCGGTTCTGCGGCAAAAGAGTTAGGGTTAACTCAGCCAGCTGTTAGTAAAATTATTAACGATATTGAAGCTTATTTTGGCGTTGAGTTGGTGGTTCGCAAAAATACCGGCGTCACCTTAACTCAGGCAGGGCAAGTTTTACTCTCATGGTCCGAATCCATCACCCGTGAGATGAAGAACATGGTGAATGAGATGAACAGCATGACCGACAACACGGTGGTTGATATCTCATTCGGGTTTCCTTCGCTGATTGGCTTTACCTTTATGTCCGATATGATCCAGAAGTTCAAAGAGGTCTACCCAAAATCACAGGTCTCCATGTATGAGGCGCAACTCTCCTCATTCCTGCCGGCGATCCGCGACGGGCGACTGGACTTTGCGATTGGTACGCTCAGCGATGAAATGAAATTGCAGGATCTGCACGTCGAACCGCTTTTTGAGTCGGAGTTCGTGCTGGTGGCGAATAAGTCCCGAACATGCACCGGCACCACCACACTGGAATCGTTGCAGAACGAACAGTGGGTGTTGCCACAAACGAATATGGGCTACTACAGCGAACTCCTCACCACCCTGCAAAGAAATGGCATTAGCATCGAAAACATCGTTAAAACCGACTCCGTTGTGACCATTTACAATCTTGTTCTCAATGCTAATTTTCTGACAGTGATTCCATGCGATATGGCCGCACCCTTTGGTTCGAACCAGTTTATTACTCTCCCTGTGGAAGAATCGTTACCCATTGCTCGCTATGCCGCAATATGGTCAAAAAACTATCGTATTAAAAAAGCCGCATCGGTTTTGGTTGAATTAGCCAAAGAGTATTCATCTTATAAAGGTTGCAGACGAAAGCAATTAATTGAAATTAACTAACCGATTAAATTTTATTTAATCCTCAATTCATACCATCGTTCTTAATATCAGACGTTGGTTACGGCTATCTATTACTTTACTATCAGGTAAGAGGTTACAATGCACATTACTTACGATCTCCCGGTTGCCATTGAAGATATCCTCGAAGCAAAAAAACGACTGGCGGGGAAAATATATAAAACAGGCATGCCTCGCTCAAACTATTTTAGTGAGCGCTGTAAAGGGGAAATATTCCTTAAGTTTGAAAACATGCAGCGTACCGGCTCATTTAAAATTCGTGGCGCATTTAACAAACTCAGTTCATTGACGGATGCGGAAAAACGTAAAGGCGTTGTCGCTTGTTCAGCGGGTAACCATGCTCAAGGGGTTTCTCTCTCCTGCGCAATGCTGGGTATTGATGGCAAAGTGGTGATGCCGAAGGGGGCGCCGAAATCGAAAGTAGCGGCCACCTGTGACTACTCGGCGGAAGTGGTGCTGCACGGCGATAACTTCAACGACACTATCGCCAAAGTCAGTGAGATTGTCGAAATGGAAGGGCGTATTTTTATCCCGCCTTATGACGATCCGAAAGTGATTGCCGGCCAGGGCACTATCGGTCTGGAAATTATGGAAGACCTGTATGACGTCGATAACGTGATTGTTCCTATCGGCGGTGGCGGTTTAATCGCCGGTATTGCTATTGCCATTAAATCTATTAACCCGACCATTAAAGTGATTGGCGTGCAGTCTGAAAACGTACACGGCATGGCGGCGTCTTATCAGGCTGGAGAAATAACCACACACCGAACGACCGGCACCCTGGCGGATGGTTGTGATGTTTCCCGCCCGGGTAAATTAACTTACGAAATTGTGCGTGAATTAGTGGATGACATTGTCCTGGTCAGCGAAGACGAAATTCGTAACAGCATGATTGCTTTAATTCAACGCAACAAAGTGGTGACAGAAGGTGCAGGTGCACTGGCATGTGCTGCTTTATTAAGCGGGAAATTAGATGCCTATATCCAGAACAGAAAAACGGTCAGCATTATTTCTGGCGGCAATATCGATCTTTCTCGTGTATCGCAAATTACGGGTTTAGCAGACGCGTAAATCCGGCTATTAATCTCTTCGTTGAGGATAGGATATGAGTACTTCTGACAGCATTGTATCCAGCCAGACAAAACAGTCGTCCTGGCGTAAATCAGACACCACCTGGACACTGGGTTTATTTGGTACTGCCATCGGCGCCGGGGTGTTGTTCTTCCCCATCCGCGCAGGATTTGGCGGCTTAATCCCCATTCTTTTGATGTTGGTACTGGCGTACCCCATCGCTTTTTATTGCCACCGTGCGCTGGCGCGTCTGTGTCTGTCCGGGTCAAACCCGTCCGGCAACATCACGGAAACGGTTGAAGAGCACTTTGGTAAGACGGGTGGCGTGGTCATCACGTTCCTCTATTTCTTCGCGATTTGTCCGCTGCTGTGGATTTATGGCGTCACCATTACCAACACGTTCATGACGTTCTGGGAAAACCAGTTGCAGTTGCCGGCGCTGAACCGTGGTTTTGTGGCGCTGTTCCTGCTGCTGCTGATGGCGTTCGTTATCTGGTTTGGTAAGGATCTGATGGTTAAAGTGATGAGCTACCTGGTATGGCCGTTCATTGCCAGCCTGGTGCTGATCTCGCTGTCGCTGATCCCTTACTGGAACTCTGCGGTGATCGACCAGGTCGATATCAGTAATATCGCCTTAACCGGTCACGATGGCATTCTGGTCACCGTGTGGCTGGGGATTTCCATCATGGTGTTCTCGTTCAACTTCTCGCCGATCGTTTCGTCTTTCGTGGTCTCTAAACGTGAAGAATACGAGAAAGATTTTGGCCGTGAATACACCGAGCAGAAATGTTCTCAGATCATCTCTCGCGCCAGCATGCTGATGGTCGCTGTGGTTATGTTCTTCGCCTTTAGCTGCCTGTTCACGCTCTCTCCGGCAAACATGGCAGATGCGAAAGCACAGAACATTCCGGTACTGTCTTATCTGGCAAACCACTTCGCTTCCCTGTCCGGAACGAAGTCGACTTTCGCCATCGTGCTGGAATATGGCGCCTCCATTATTGCGCTGGTTGCCATCTTCAAATCCTTCTTCGGTCACTACCTGGGCACGCTGGAAGGGCTGAATGGTCTGGTGCTGAAGTTCGGTTACAAAGGCGATAAAACGAAGGTTTCCTCCGGAAAACTCAACACCATCAGCATGATCTTCATCATGGGGTCCACCTGGATTGTGGCTTACGCCAACCCGAACATTCTGGACCTGATTGAAGCGATGGGTGCGCCGATTATTGCCTCACTGCTGTGCCTGCTGCCGATGTATGCCATTCGTAAGGCACCGTCACTGGCGAAATATCGCGGTCGTCTGGATAACGTGTTTGTCACCGTCATCGGTCTGCTGACCATTCTGAACATCGTGTACAAACTGTTTTAATCCTTAAGCTCAGGATGAGCGGAGTAGTGAAATGAATGAGTTTCCGATAGTTCTGGTTATTAATTGTGGATCGTCTTCAATTAAGTTTTCAGTACTGGATGCAAATAACTGCGACGTATTAATGGCAGGCATTGCGGATGGTATTAACTCGGAAAATGCGTTCTTATCGGTAAATGGAGGTGAGCCAGTGACGCTGGCTCACCACAGCTACGAAGGCGCATTAAAGGCGATTGCGTTTGAACTGGAAAAACGTAATTTAAATGACAGCGTGGCCTTAATTGGCCACCGTATTGCCCACGGCGGAAATATTTTTACCGAGTCAGCAATTATTACTGATGAGGTCATTGACAATATTCGCCGTGTTTCACCACTGGCACCATTACATAATTACGCCAATCTGAGCGGGATTGAATCCGCACAGCATCTGTTCCCCGGCGTCACGCAGGTGGCGGTGTTTGATACCAGCTTCCATCAGACCATGGCACCAGAAGCTTACCTGTATGGCCTGCCGTGGAAGTATTTCGAAGAGCTGGGCGTGCGGCGTTACGGCTTCCACGGAACGTCGCACCGCTATGTTTCTCAACGCGCGCATGAACTGCTTGCGCTGTCCGAACAGGACTCCGGCCTGGTGATTGCTCACCTCGGCAACGGTGCGTCAATTTGTGCCGTTCGTAATGGTCACAGCGTCGATACCTCAATGGGGATGACGCCGCTGGAAGGGCTGATGATGGGCACGCGTAGCGGCGACGTGGACTTCGGCGCGATGGCGTGGGTCGCCAGTGAAACCCAACAGACTTTGAGCGATCTGGAGCGGGTAGTGAACAAAGAGTCCGGTCTGCTCGGGATTTCTGGCCTGTCGTCCGACTTAAGGGTGCTGGAAAAAGCCTGGCATGAAGGACACGAGCGCGCACAGCTGGCAATTAAAACCTTTGTTCACCGCATTGCCCGTCATATTGCCGGACATGCCGCTTCGTTACACCGTCTGGACGGCATTATTTTCACCGGTGGTATTGGTGAGAACTCGGTATTAATTCGTCGTCTGGTGGTTGAGCATCTGACGGTATTGGGAGTGAATATCGACAGCGACCGAAATAACCTGCCGAATTCTCATGGCGAGCGCATTATTTCCCCCTCAGATGCCCGGGTTATTTGCGCCGTAATACCGACGAACGAAGAGAAAATGATTGCGCTCGATGCGATTCAATTAGGCCGCATTAACGCAGCCGTGGAATACGCCTAATTTATTTGTTGTTCTGTAGAGAGATTATTTTTCATGAAGGTAGATATCGATACCAGCGATATGCTGTATGCCGAAGCATGGCTTGGCTTTAAAGGTACGGACTGGAAAGAAGAAATTAATGTCCGTGATTTTATTCAGCACAACTATACGCCTTATGAAGGGGATGAATCCTTCCTTGCTGATGCAACGCCTGCCACTACGGCATTGTGGGAAAAGGTGATGGCGGGCATTCGTATCGAAAACGCGACCCATGCGCCGGTCGATTTCGATACCAATATTGCGACCACGATTACTGCGCACGATGCGGGTTACATTGAGCAGGAACTGGAGAAGATTGTCGGCCTGCAAACGGATAAACCGCTGAAACGTGCGCTGCATCCGTTTGGCGGCGTCAACATGATCAAAAGCTCGTTCGATGCTTATGGTCGTGAGATGGATCCGAACTTCGAGTACCTGTTCACCGAATTGCGTAAAACCCACAACCAGGGCGTTTTTGACGTCTATTCTCCGGACATGCTGCGCTGCCGTAAATCCGGTGTGCTGACCGGTTTGCCGGACGGTTATGGTCGTGGGCGCATTATCGGTGATTATCGTCGCGTGGCGCTGTACGGCATCCGCTATCTGGTGCGTGAGCGTGAGTTGCAGTTCGCCGATCTCCAGTCAAATCTGGAGTGGGGACAGAATCTGGAAGCCACGATTCGCCTGCGTGAAGAGCTGGCGGAGCACCGTCGCGCGTTGCTGCAAATGCAGGAGATGGCGGCGAAATATGGCTGTGATATCTCTCGCCCGGCGCGTAATGCGCAGGAGGCGGTACAGTGGGTCTACTTTGCCTATCTGGCGGCGGTGAAATCGCAAAACGGCGGCGCGATGTCGCTGGGCCGCACCGCATCGTTCCTCGATATCTATATTGAGCGCGATTTCAATGCCGGTATCCTGACAGAGCAACAGGCGCAGGAGTTGATCGACCACTTCATCATGAAGATCCGGATGGTGCGTTTCCTGCGTACGCCTGAGTTTGACACGCTGTTCTCCGGCGATCCGATCTGGGCGACCGAAGTGATCGGCGGGATGGGGCTGGATGGTCGCACGCTGGTGACCAAAAACTCCTTCCGCTATCTGCATACGCTGCACACGATGGGGCCGGCACCGGAGCCAAACCTCACCGTGCTGTGGTCAGAAGCGTTGCCAGTCGCGTTTAAAAAGTATGCCGCACAGGTCTCTATCGTCACCTCGTCACTGCAATATGAAAACGACGATCTGATGCGGACCGACTTTAACAGCGACGACTATGCGATCGCCTGCTGCGTGAGTCCGATGGTTATCGGTAAGCAGATGCAGTTCTTCGGGGCGCGCGCCAATCTTGCCAAAACGCTGCTGTACGCAATCAACGGCGGGGTGGATGAGAAGCTGAAAATCCAGGTGGGGCCGAAAACCGCGCCGTTGCTGGACGACGTGCTGGACTACGACACAGTGATGGACAGTCTGGACCACTTTATGGACTGGCTGGCGGTGCAGTACATCAGCGCGCTGAACATCATCCATTACATGCACGATAAGTACAGTTACGAAGCGTCGCTGATGGCGCTGCACGATCGTGACGTCTATCGCACGATGGCGTGCGGGATTGCTGGACTGTCGGTAGCGGCGGATTCGCTCTCTGCAATTAAGTACGCGACGGTGAAACCGGTTCGCGACCATAACGGGCTGGCGGTCGATTTCGTGATTGAAGGGGAATATCCACAGTACGGCAATAACGATGAGCGCGTGGATAGCATTGCCTGCGATCTGGTTGAACGCTTTATGAAGAAAATTAAAGTGTTGCCGACCTACCGGAACGCGGTACCGACGCAGTCGATTCTGACTATTACCTCCAACGTGGTGTACGGACAGAAAACTGGCAATACCCCGGATGGACGCCGCGCGGGAACGCCATTTGCGCCGGGCGCTAACCCGATGCACGGGCGTGACCGTAAAGGCGCTGTCGCCTCGCTGACTTCCGTGGCGAAACTACCGTTCACTTACGCGAAGGACGGGATTTCGTACACCTTCTCGATTGTGCCTGCGGCACTCGGCAAAGAGGATCCGGTGCGAAAAACCAACCTGGTCGGGCTGCTGGATGGTTACTTCCATCATGAAGCGCATGTGGAAGGCGGTCAGCACCTGAACGTTAACGTAATGAACAAGGAGATGTTACTGGATGCCATTGAACATCCGGAAAACTATCCGAACCTGACGATCCGCGTCTCCGGCTACGCTGTGCGCTTCAACGCGCTCACCCGTGAGCAGCAGCAGGACGTCATTTCGCGTACTTTCACCCAGGCGATGTAACGTTATCGGGGCGGTCTGCGGGTCGCCCCGATTCACTATGCGTATGAAAACCTGGTCTCCACTGAACGAGTCCGAGGGTGTAGAAATGATTAGCGCATTCGATATTTTCAAACCTGGCATTGGTCCTTCCAGCTCTCATACCGTAGGGCCGATGAATGCAGGAAAACGGTTTATCGATCAACTGGTCAGCAGTGGAAGCTTATCGCGCACGACGCGCATGTCGGTTGATCTGTATGGTTCACTGTCGCTGACCGGAAAAGGCCACGCGACCGATACCGCCATTATGATGGGGCTGGCCGGAAACACGCCGCAAAGCGTCAACATTGACGCCATCCCCGCGTTTATTGACGAGGTGACCCGTACTGGCCGCTTGCCGGTTGCTGAAGGTATACATGTCGTCGATTTCCCGGTTACCGATAGCATTGTTTTTCATGGTGAAATGCTGCCAAGGCACGAGAACGGAATGCGGATCACCGCCTGGGAAAACCAGGAAACGCTGCTGTGTAAAACCTACTACTCGATTGGCGGCGGGTTTATCGTGGATGAAGAGCGCTTTGGTCAGGCGCATGACGTGGAAGCGCCGGTCCCTTATGATTTTCATTCCGCCAGCGAACTGCTGAAACTGTGCGAACGCAATGGCCTTTCAGTCTCCGGGCTGATGATGCAAAACGAACTGGCGCTGCGCAGCAAGGCGGAGATTGATGCCGGATTTGCTCAGATCTGGGAAGTGATGCACGCTGGCATAGAACGCGGGATGAATACCGAAGGCGTCTTACCCGGCCCGCTGAATGTACCGCGCCGCGCGGTGGCGTTACGTCGTCTGCTGGTCTCCAGTGACAGTCTCTCCAGCGACCCGATGAACGTCATCGACTGGATCAACATGTTTGCTCTCGCGGTCAGTGAGGAGAACGCGGCGGGCGGACGCGTGGTGACCGCGCCCACCAACGGGGCATGCGGCATTATTCCAGCCGTTCTGGCCTATTACGATAAATTCCGTCGTCCGCTGAATGCCAACTCCATTGCCCGCTATCTGCTGGCGGCAGGAGCCATTGGGGCACTGTACAAAATGAATGCGTCAATTTCCGGGGCGGAAGTTGGCTGTCAGGGGGAGATCGGCGTGGCCAGTTCCATGGCGGCGGCGGGGTTGACCGAACTGCTGGGCGGTAGCCCGGCGCAGGTTTGCATCGCGGCGGAAATTGCCATGGAGCACAACCTCGGCTTAACCTGCGACCCGGTTGCCGGGCAGGTGCAGATCCCGTGTATTGAGCGCAATGCGATCAACGCAGTCAAGGCGGTCAACGCCGCACGTATGGCGCTGCGCCGCACCTCCGAACCGCGTGTCTCGCTGGATAAAGTCATCGAAACGATGTACGAGACGGGTAAGGACATGAACGATAAGTACCGCGAAACATCACGCGGTGGTTTAGCGATCAAAGTGGTGTGCAGTTAGCGAACGCCAGAAAGCTTGCCCGATAAGCCTGCGCCATCGGGCATTTTATCCATTGTCAGCTATCTAAAAGCACACGTCGGTGTGCTTTTTTGTTGTGATCTTCTTCAAATTTAGAAAAAAATAACACTTAAATGTTTTAAGGTAGGAAAATTTTCTTAACCAATAGAAAATATCAGTGTTGTTTTGTGACGTTTTTCTCTGCGCCTGAGCGTATCCTTTTTTCATTCTAATGACTCGCCTGCAAACCCCGTACCGCGTATCGCCTTGATGCGGCACGACAAAAATTAAAAATATACCCTACATAATGAGCGAGAATTTTATGGAAACGGCAACGAACAATAGCGTAGTGCTCGACGCCAGCGCCCCGGCGCGCCGGGCGGGAATGACGGAAAGCGAATGGCGGGAAGCGATTAAATTCGACAGCATCGACACCGGCTGGGTCATTATGAGTATCGGGATGGCGATTGGCGCGGGGATTGTTTTTCTCCCGGTGCAGGTCGGTTTGATGGGGCTGTGGGTCTTTTTGCTCTCATCGGTTATCGGTTATCCCGCCATGTATCTGTTCCAGCGTCTGTTTATTAACACGCTGGCGGAATCCCCGGAGTGCAAAGATTATCCCAGCGTCATCAGTGGGTATCTGGGGAAAAACTGGGGCATCCTGTTAGGCGCACTGTATTTTGTGATGCTGGTTATCTGGATGTTTGTCTATTCCACCGCAATTACCAACGACAGCGCCTCCTATTTGCATACTTTTGGTGTGACAGAGGGACTGTTATCCGATAACCCGTTCTATGGTCTGGTGCTGATTTGCATCCTGGTCGCCATCTCCTCACGCGGCGAAAAGCTGCTGTTCAAAATTTCTACCGGCATGGTGCTGACCAAACTGCTGGTCGTGGCGGCACTGGGCGTATCGATGGTTGGGATGTGGCACTTATACAACATTGGCGCGCTGCCGCCGATGGCGCTGTTGGTGAAGAATGCGATTATCACGCTGCCGTTTACCCTGACCTCAATCCTGTTTATCCAGACCCTGAGCCCGATGGTGATTTCCTACCGTTCCCGTGAGAAATCCGTTGAGGTGGCGCGTCATAAAGCGCTACGCGCCATGAATATTGCCTTCGGCATTTTGTTTGTCACCGTGTTCTTCTATGCCGTCTCCTTTACGCTGGCAATGGGACACGACGAAGCGGTTAAAGCCTATGAGCAGAATATCTCCGCGTTGGCGATTGCTGCACAGTTCATCAGCGGCGCGGGCGCCGGTTGGGTGAAAGTTGTGAGTGTCATCCTGAATATTTTCGCCGTGATGACCGCGTTCTTTGGCGTCTATCTCGGCTTTCGCGAAGCCACGCAGGGGATTGCGATGAACATTCTGCGTCGCAAACTGCCGGCTGAGAAGATCAATGAAACGCTGGTACAGCGCGGCATCATGGTGTTTGCCATTTTACTGGCCTGGAGCGCTATTGTGCTTAACGCACCGGTTCTGAGCTTTACGTCGATTTGTAGCCCTATTTTCGGCATGGTGGGATGTTTGATCCCCGCCTGGCTGGTCTACAAAGTACCTGCATTGCACAAATACAAAGGGGTGTCGCTGTATCTGATTATCGTCACCGGTTTGCTGCTGTGCGTATCTCCGTTCCTGGCTTTTTCCTGATTTATCCTGAAGGTTGTTGTTATGTCTGAGACTATAAAAAATCCGTTGTGGCAGCGTTTCATCCGCGCAGTACAGGAAGAGGTGAAACCTGCGCTGGGCTGTACGGAACCGGTTTCTCTGGCGCTGGCGGCCGCGGTTGCGGCCTCTGAACTGCATGGCGCGGTGGAGCGAATCGATGCCTGGGTCTCGCCCAATCTGATGAAAAACGGACTGGGGGTGACGGTGCCGGGAACCGGTATGGTTGGGCTGCCCATCGCTGCCGCGCTGGGAGCACTGGGCGGGAATGCGAATGCCGGACTGGAGGTGCTGAAGGATGCCTCCGCGCAAGCCATTGCCGATGCGAAGGCGATGCTGAAAGCGGGTAAGGTGTCGGTGATGTTGCAGCAACCCTGCGATGACATCCTGTTTTCTCGCGCGAAGGTCTATAGCCATGACGGCTGGGCTTGCGTCACCATTGTCGGTGGTCATACTCACATTGTGCGGATCGAAACCGATACCGGCGTGAAGTTTACTCAGCAAGCGAACGCGGACGATGAGGCGCAGGAATCGCCGCTGGCGGTGCTTTCTGAGACCACGCTGGAAGAGATTCTGGCATTTGTGAATACCGTACCATTCGACGCTATTCGTTTTATTCTCGACGCCGCCCGACTCAACGGCGCGCTGTCACAAGAGGGGCTGCGCGCAACCTGGGGGCTGCATATCGGTGCGACGCTGCAAAAGCAGTGCGCACGCGGTCTGCTGGCAAACGATCTTTCGACGGCGATCCTCATCCGAACCAGCGCGGCGTCGGATGCGCGTATGGGTGGCGCGACGCTGCCTGCCATGAGTAACTCCGGCTCCGGCAATCAGGGGATCACCGCTACGGTACCGGTGATGGTGGTGGCCGAGCACTTTGGCGCCGATGAGGAGAAACTGGCGCGTGCGCTGATGCTTTCCCATCTGAGTGCGATCTACATACACCATCAGCTCCCGCGTCTGTCGGCGCTGTGTGCCGCGACGACCGCCGCGATGGGGGCAGCGGCAGGGATGGCCTGGCTGGTGGACGAAGGGCGCTACAGCACGATCTCGATGGCGATCAGCAGCATGATTGGCGATGTCAGCGGAATGATTTGCGATGGGGCATCTAACAGTTGCGCGATGAAAGTCTCCACCAGTGCTTCTGCGGCGTGGAAGGCGGTGCTGATGGCGTTGGACGATACGGCGGTTACGGGTAACGAAGGGATTGTGGCACACGACGTGGAACAGTCTATTGCCAACCTGTGCGCGTTGGCGTGTCATTCCATGCAGCAAACGGACAAACAGATTATCGAGATCATGGCCCATAAAGCGCATTAAGTGAAGGGCTGACTGCCTGAAGGCGCGACGCTATCCGGCCTACGAATATGTAGGCCGGACAAGGCACTTGCGCAGTCATCCGGCAATGAGGTTCAGGCGGCAGCTTCTTCCTCGGCCAGCCGGACCTCGGCGTCTGCGACAATTGCTTCCAGCTCGGTCAGCATCGCCTCGTAGTCAAACACACGGGGCGCGGTGTTGGTTTCTGCCGTTGCCACTTTCCCTGTCGGGGCCTGTTTTTTTGCTTTCTTACTCATACACCACTCCGGTTACCGATTACACCGGCAAATCTATCAGCAAAGCGCGTAACGGCGTATCGGCAACGAGCGTTATGTTAGCTTCGTCACGAATAAAAGCCCCGTCGCCACAGGTCAGCGCTTCACGCGCTTCATCGTGGGTGACGGCGTGAAAGGTGCCATGAATGGACTGCAAATAAGCGCGCGGACCGTGAAGCTGAAAACTCAGCGACTCGCCCTGATCCAGCTCAATATGGTGTACCCACGCCTGCTGGCGCAGCTGTAGACTGCCGTTCTCACCATCGGGTGAGGCGATCAGTTGCTGTTTAACTTTCGTCAGTTTTGTCTTCTGCACCAGAGCATTCTCGCGTTCAGGACAGGCGTCGAGCCACAATTGCATACGCGTAAGCGGTTTGTCTTTGCTGATATTATGTTCGCTGTAGCTGATACCCGGCTGCGCCGCGAGCAGCAACGCTTCACCCGCCTGGGCCTGCACGTGGTTGCCTTCACTGTCACGATACTCTGCAACGCCTTCAAGAATCAGATTGAGCACGTCCACCTTTGGCCAGGTGCGCGGCTGGAAGGACGCGCCGGGTGCCAGTACTTCCTGATTGAGCACGCGCAGCGATGCGTAGCCCAGCAGTTTCGGGTCGAAATAGTGTCCAAAGGAGAAGGTATAACGGGCCTGCAGCCAGCCGTAGTCTGCTTGTCCGCATTGTTTGGCTGTTCGGGTAGTAATCATAGTTCTTGACCTCTCTTTACTTCCTTTTATGTTAAGGGGCTGGACGCTGCATTGTTAGCCAGATATTCTGCCCGGTATGTTCAAATTTCCTGAATGAGAACGATATGGCCAAAGAAAGGGCATTAACGCTTGAGGCATTACGCGTAATGGACGCGATAGATCGCCGCGGTAGCTTCGCCGCTGCGGCGGATGAGCTGGGACGCGTGCCGTCTGCACTCAGCTACACCATGCAGAAGCTGGAAGAGGAACTGGATGTCGTGCTATTTGACCGCTCCGGACACCGCACAAAATTCACCAACGTTGGGCGTATGCTGCTGGAAAGAGGGCGCGTCTTGCTGGAGGCGGCAGATAAGCTCACCACAGACGCTGAGGCGCTGGCGCGAGGGTGGGAGACGCATCTGACTATTGTGACCGAGGCGCTGGTGCCGACCCCGGCCTTCTTCCCGCTGATCGACAAACTGGCTGTTAAAGCCAATACGCAGCTTTCAGTGATCACCGAGGTGCTGGCGGGAGCGTGGGAACGCCTGGAACAGGGCCGGGCGGATATTGTGGTGGCACCGGACATGCACTTTCGTTCATCGTCAGAAATTAACTCCCGCAAGCTGTATACCCTGATGAACGTTTATGTTGCCGCGCCGGATCACCCGATTCATCAGGAGCCGGAACCGCTGTCGGAAGTGACGCGGGTGAAGTATCGCGGCGTAGCGGTCGCGGATACCGCGCGTGAACGTCCGGTATTAACCGTGCAACTGCTGGATAAGCAAGCGCGCCTCACCGTCAGCACCATCGAAGATAAGCGTCAGGCGTTACTGGCAGGCTTAGGGGTGGCGACGATGCCGTATCCGCTGGTGGAACAGGATATTGCAGAAGGACGGCTGCGCGTGGTCAGCCCGGAATCGACCAGCGAGATTGACATCATTATGGCCTGGCGGCGAGACAGTATGGGAGAAGCAAAGGCCTGGTGCCTGCGTGAAATACCCAAGCTCTTTATGAAAAAATAACGCGTTGCGGATGACTGATATCGGGGCAAAAAGATTGCCCCGAAACAGGATTAATTAATCTCGTTTTGCTTAGGATCGGCACCAAAACGGTTAGCACCGGCAGTCCCGTTCTGACACAGGAATACAATAATAACGATTGTTCCGATAATCGGAATCAGGCTGAGCAGCAACCACCAGCCGGAGCGCTCGGTATCGTGCAAACGACGGATCGCCACCGCAATGCTCGGCAGGAGAACGCCAAGGCTATAAAGCATTGAGATATAGGGTGTTTCCATGCCGATTACGGCCTGAATAACATTCAGGACTGCACAGATGATCATGTTGATCAACACAAACATCCAGTACTCTTTTCGACGTGCGCGACCGCTGAAGCCGGTATAATTCTTTATTACACTCAAATACCAATTCATATAACATCCTTATTAATTCAAAAGAGGGCAAAATATAGCATGGTATTTTATGAAGGTCATTTGCATTCTAATTAATTAAGAAAATCTCAGAAAAATATATCTATTCTTAATAGTTTTAAGAAATATGTTTTACATCTGAATTAGTATCCGGGCGCTAACCAGAACAACAGGTTGGCGTAAATAAAAGGATCAAGGCAGCGGGTAACGCTGCCTTTCATTTCCTCAGGGGAGAGATTTTGGGTCAGGTCCGAAGCGGTTTTCGCCTGGCGTGCCGTCCTGACAGTTAAAAATGAGGATCACCAGCCAGCCGATGACGGGGATCAGTAACAATAACAGCCACCAGGCCGATCGATCGGTGTCATGCAGACGTCGAAACTGAACTGCCCACCAGGGTAAAAAGACGAGAATTCCGTAAATCGTTGTCAGAATGCACTCTCCTCCGGCACGCTGCCAGCCCAGGAGTTTATCCAGTACGCCGAGAACGAATGTCAGAATGACGTTGACCAGAATAAACATCCAGTACTCTTTCCGCCGGGCGCGTCCGCCAAAGCCGATATAATTTCTTAAAACCTTTAAGTACCAATCCATTTTTACCTCAATCGTGTGTCAATCACTTGTTTTTAAAGCAATCAAAGAAAGAATAGTTGCGAATGATGAGGGGGTAAATATTTGAAGGGTAAATAGAGCAGGCACCCTGAAGGGTGCCTGGGTTCACCTGGCGAAACGGCTGTCACGCCCGTGTGGTTCGTTGAGATCCTGCCACGGGCCAATGGAGATAATGCCTGTCGGGTTAATCGTCTTATGGCTGCGGAAATAGTGGTGGCGAATATGGTCAAAATTGACCGTTTCCGCGATGCCTGGCATCTGATAAATATCGCGCAGGAAACCATGCAGATTGAGATAGTCGCTGATGCGATGCTTGTCGCATTTGAAATGCGTGACATACACCGGATCAAAGCGGATGAGTGTTGTCCACAGGCGAATATCAGCCTCTGTAAGCCGATTACCTGTCAGATAGCGATGCTGACCGAGGATCTGCTCCAGCCGCGCCAGCGCGGTAAAGACGTTTTCTACCGCGTCATCATAGGCTTGCTGACTGGTAGCGAAGCCCGCTTTATAGACGCCATTGTTAACGTTGTCATAAATCCAGCCGTTCAGTTCGTCGATCTTGTTGCGCAGTTCTGGGGGATAGTAGTCCCCGGCTTTTGCCCCTTGCGCATCGAACGCCGTATTGAACATGCGAATGATTTCAGCAGATTCATTACTGACAATCGTATGGTTCTTTTTATCCCACAAGACAGGCACGGTGACGCGGCCGCTGTAATGGGGATCGGCGTGCAGGTAAAGCTGATACAGAAATTCGTGCTGATATAAGGTATCGCCTGTAGCCGCCGGAAAATCATCGTCAAAGGTCCAGCCGTGTTCCAGCATCAGTGGATTTACGACCGAGACGGAGATAAACGGCTCCAGACCCTTGAGCTTACGCAGGATTAACGTACGGTGCGCCCACGGACAGGCGAGAGAAACATACAGGTGATAGCGGTCTTTTTCTGCCGCAAAACCGCCTTCGCCGGAAGGACCCGGCGCGCCATCCGCCGTGAGCCAGTTGCGGAATGCCGATACCGAACGTTGAAATTTTCCTCCGGTGGATTTGGTATCATACCAGGTATCATGCCAGACGCCGTCGATCAGTTGTCCCATGTTTTTTCCCTCAGATAGCAAAAACGAGGAGAAAATCCCCTCGTTCTTTTTCATTCATTATAGAGCGCTTACCACTTTTTGTTCAGTACACGGTCGAGACTGAATGCGCCCGGACCGGTGATGCCGAGCAGCAGGAAGCCGCCAGCGATGGTCAGGTTTTTCATGAACATCAGTGAGTTCACGCCTTCCGCAAAGTTGCTGTGGAAGATAAATGCGGTCAGCAGTGTAAAGCCTGCGGTAAACAGCGCGGTGGTACGGGTCAGGAAACCGAACAGAATCGCCAGACCGCCGCCGAACTCAAGCAAAATGGTCAGTGGCAGCAGGAATCCCGGAACGCCCATCGCTTCCATATACTGTTGGGTACCTGCGTAACCGGTGATTTTTCCCCAACCTGCGGTAATAAACAGGATTGGCATCAGAATACGCGCTACCAGTACACCAACATCTTCTAATTTTTTCATTCTTCTCTCCAGGAACTACACAGACTGCTGAGTTTGTTTTTTGGGTGCAATTTCGCGGCGTTCCGCGTCATTGCTGTCGATGGAGGGAATCATAAGCGTGAAGAATGAGAATTGTTAGCAAGGAAAACTGTCAATATTTTTCAAAAAATTTGATTTTGTAGTGGGGTGGTATTGTGGATGGGTAAGCGAAGCGCTCCTGGTACCGTTGCCGGATGGCGGCTACGCCTTATCCGGCCTACCTATTGAATGTGAGAGTCGGATAAGCGAAGCACCCTCAGGCAACGGTTGATCGTAGCGTCTTTTTAGCCAGTCGCCAGACGCTCCACACGCCAAACCCGCGCTTTGCCCAACGCACGAGCAGGTTAGGGTGGCGAATCGTCCAGACGGCCATCACACTGCTGCCGACCAGCGCCCAGGAGCGCAAACTCAGTAGGGTGTTCCAGCCACGATCGTAAGCGCCCGTTGCTTCCAGCCAGTCACGACGACTGGCTGAAAGATCCAGCCGTTGCTGTTGGATCTCACGAAGCAGTCGGGCCTTACGTTGTTCACGTTCGACTTTACCGCTCACGGCTCTCCTCCTCGAGCAATTGCCGGTCATTTGCCAGTTCATGGCGCGTATGGCGTAACAATGTGGAGCGCCGCGCTTTTCGCAGCGTCCATATCCCGCCAATCAGCGCCAGTGCCAGCAGCACGACCGTGGTGGCAATCATCGCGTTGAGCCGATACTGCGGGTCAACGGCCCAGATGACTAACACCATCAGGCTCATCAAACCAAATGCAGCGAAGAGCATGGTGAGTCCCAGCATCAGCAGAAGCTGAAAAAGGTTCGCCTTTTCTTCTTCAAGCTCGACGACGGCCAGACGTAACCGCGTTTCCACCATCTCAACGAGAAGAGTGACAATCCGCTGCCCGATACCCAGAACGCTTTTCCCGGGCCCTTGCGCGTGATGAGGATCCGCCATCATTAACGACGCGTCAGCAGAACGCCCAGCACGACGCCCACGGCCGCACCAATCCCGACGCCGGTCCACGGATTTTCGCGCACATAGTCGTCAGCACGCGCAGCGGCTTCACGAGTCTGTTTAGCAATGGCATCACCCGTTTCACCGAGGCGATAGCGGCTCTCTTTTAGCGCGCGCTCGGCTTTGCTGCGGATCTTACTCAACTCTTCTTTCGATTTATCACCAGAGGAGTTCAGCACCTCTTCCAGCGTATCGGCCAGGGATTTCAACTCAGCGCGCAGATGTTCCGATGTGTTTTCTTTCGACATAGTTTTCTCCAGGTGAGTAAGTGGTACTGATACTTAGTAGTCGCGAGCTTCGAGCTCTTTCAGTTCCGCTCGCGCTTCAGCCAGTTTACGCTCGCGTTTGGCAATTTTGTCCGCATCGCCTTTTTGCTTCGCTTCGGCGAGGTCGCGCTGACGTTCGGCGATCTCTTCTTTCTGCTCAGCAATTTTTTCCTGATGATCGGCACGCAGCTTGCTGTCAGTACAGTGGGCCCTGACTTCGCTGAGTGCTTTTTTCAGCCCATTGATGCGATTCTGGTTATTGTGCTTCTCGGCGTAGCTGATCTCCCGTTGAATATCCTGCTCTTTTTGCTGGCAAAGCGTGTTAGCGTAGCTGCCAGCACTGAAAGCGAAAAGGGAGATAGCGAAAGCGATGCGGTATTTCATTCTTGAACCTTCCATTGTGACTCGTCCCCATGAATTCAGGAACGATGATCCAGTGATAAAGCGACAGGGTGACCCCATCGCCTCATTAATCATAGACATTAATCGCAGAAATCACCAAAGTGGGTGATATGATTCGGATTCCTGGAGATTACCCTACCCGATGTGGCGTATCGCGTAAACGTGACAACCACTGGACGGCCTGATTGTTATCATCCTGCTGGGCAATGATGTAGCCGCGCGGCAGCGTTTTGTCGAGCACCGCTTTGGCGGCGGCACTCTGGGCGCTGGAATCGAAAGTGATGAGCAGAGTGTCGTTCTTTGGTGTAATGCTTTTAAAACGAATGCCGTTAGCGTCGAGGTGATGCCAGATCGAGAAGCCGTCCGGCATGCTGGCCCCCTGGTGGACGGCACGGATCGCCAGCGTGGATTCTTGCTGACGAACCGTTGACCAGACCAACAGCATGGCGCTCAACGTCAGCAGAAACGCGGTGCTCCAGGCCAGTTGTTTAAGGGTTATACGCGGTTTCAGCATCCCTTACCCTCGATTCCCGTATTTCTTTTTCCACAGGACGACCAGTGAACCGCCCAGGCCAAAAACCAGTAGCACGACGGGTAACAGCATCAGGCATGACATCAGTTGATCTTCATACTTCAGAAACACCGGCGTTTTCCCCAGCAGATAACCCAGGCTGGTTAAAATCAGCACCCACAGCAAGCCACTCATCCAGTTGAAAAATTGAAAGCGGGCATTATTCAGGCCGGATAAGCCAGCGATGGTCGGCAGCAAGGTACGAACAAACGCGATAAAACGACCAATCAGCAGGGCGGAAAGACCATGCTTATGGAATAAATGGTGAGCGCGTTGATGATAGTGGGCCGGCAGGTGCGATAACCAGTTTTGTACGATGCGGGTATTGCCCAGCCATCGGCCCTGAATATAGCTCAGCCAACAACCGAGGCTTGCGGCTGCGGTCAGCAACAGAATGGTTTGCGGAAAGCCCATGGCGCCTTTGGCAATCAGAACACCCACTAACACCAGCAAGCTGTCGCCAGGTAAAAAGGCGGCTGGCAGCAACCCGTTCTCCAGAAACAGAATCATAAATAAAACAAAATACAGCATGCCAATCATGGAAGGATTGGCCAGTGTTTCAAAATCCTGCGCCCACAGGGCATGCAGTAATTGAGTCAAAAGTTCCATTCAGTATTCCAGGTCGAATTGGTTAACGTCACGCCGGGTTAAACAGTTTGCTACGCCGCATCATTGTTAGTGTTTTACATGGTGTGCGGACGGCGCAAAGCCGCGGCCTGAACTATTCCCTGTTAAAAGTTATGAAGTAAGCAAGCACTGACAAACATAAATTCGAATTGCATCTAATTGTAACAAAGGTCAACGTAGTCCGTTATAGAAATTACACGTCCTTGAAATGTGATTTTGCTGATCGCAGGAGAGGGTGGCGAGAGGATTTACACAGGCTGACACTTTATACCTTTCGCTTACTGACAGGCGCAACGGCGCGCCTGTCGAATCAGGAACGTTTATTTTGTCGCGTTAGCCGCCGTATCGAGATGAACGACCGGATTTTCGGCAAACAGATAACGGTCAGCATTAAATTCAAAATCGTCGCTGGTTTCATTGAACAGCATGATTTTTGTGTTCTCGAGATGCTGCCACATCGCCAGTTTTGCCGCATGCGGGTCTTTGCGGATCAGTGCCTTCAGGATTTGATCGTGGTCGTCGCACCAGTTATCGACGGTACGCGCATCAATATGTTCGTGCAGTTTCTTCCAGTATGGGTTGTGACTGCGCTGAGTCCACATTTTTTCCACGATAGCGGCCAGGGCGGAGTTCTGCGTGGCTAACGCGACCTGAATGTGGAATTGCAGGTCCCATTCGGAGTCGCGGAAACATTTTTCGTTGCGCGCCTTTTCCTGGATCGTCATCAGTTTCATGATGTCCTGCTTGGTGACCTGGGTGGCGGCAAACTCCGCAATATTGCTTTCGATAAGCTGACGCGCCTGGAGTAATTCAAAAGGACCATAGTTGGCAAACTCCAGCGACTCGTCGGTGACCTGCTGGTGGCGCGGTTGGTTGGAAATTACATGAATCCCGGACCCCTTACGGACCTCAACATACCCTTCGACTTCCAGCATGATGATAGCTTCACGAACCACGGTACGGCTGACATTTTTTTCATCGGCAATAAAACGCTCTGCAGGCAATTTATCACCCACCAGGTAAACGCCCTGTTCGATGCGCTCTTTTAAATCAGCAGCAAGTTGTTGATACAAACGTCGTGGTTCGGTGATTTCCATATGCACTCCAGGCATGATACGGCAGACTGTATTTGTTATACCACTTTCGCGAGTTTGGCTCTATACGCAGAAACGAAAAAGCCGCCTGCGAGTGCCAGCAGGCGGCTGAGATTGCTTATGCGTTATCCGTCGGCAGGCTAACTTTGCGCTGCCGGTTCATCAAACTGCGGGCCAGAATCGACTTCACTGGCCGGTTTGTTTTGCAGCACGGTCCAGATAACCAGCGCGCCCAACAGGTCGAACACGGCCAGTACTGCAAACAGCGGGCTGAAGCCAATGGTGTCTGCCAGCGCACCGACCACCAGGGCGAACAGCGTACTCGCCAGCCAGGCAGACATCCCAGTCAGACCGTTCGCCGTGGCCACTTCGTTACGACCAAAGACATCAGAAGAGAGTGTAATCAGCGCACCGGACAGGGCCTGGTGAGCAAAACCACCAATACACAGCAGCATGATGGCGATGTACGGGCTGGTGAACAGACCGATCATACCTGGGCCAATCATCAGCACGGCACCCAGCGTAACGACCATTTTTCGTGAGACAATCAGGTTGACGCCAAACCAGCGCTGGAACAGCGGCGGCAGGTAACCCCCCACGATGCAACCGAGGTCAGCAAACAGCATCGGCATCCAGGCGAACATTGCAATTTCTTTCAGGTTAAAGCCATAGACTTTGAACATGAACAGCGGGATCCAGGCGTTAAACGTCCCCCAGGCCGGTTCTGCCAGAAAACGCGGCAGGGCGATACCCCAGAACTGGCGGTTACGCAGGATCTGCACGAGTGACATTTTCTTTTTGGTGCTGTTTTTGTGCTGCGCTTCCTGGCCATTAATAATGTAGTCGCGCTCTTCGTCCGTCAGTTTTTTCTGGTCACGCGGATGCTTATAGAAGATAAGCCAGGACATGGCCCAGATGAAGCTCAGGGCACCAGAGATAATGAACGCCATCTGCCAGCTGTGCATCACGATCGCCCAGACAACCAACGGCGGGGCAATCATCGCACCGATAGAGGAGCCGACGTTAAAGTAGCCGACCGCAATGGAGCGTTCTTTCGCCGGGAACCATTCGGAACTGGCTTTCAGCCCCGCCGGGATCATCGCGGCTTCTGCCGCACCGACCGCGCCGCGCGCCAGCGCCAGGCCCCCCCAGCTTCCTGCCAATGCGGTTGCGCCACAGAAAACGGCCCATAACACGGCAAACATTGCATAGCCTATTTTGGTGCCCAGTATATCCAGCACATAGCCGGCAACAGGTTGCATGACAGTGTAAGCAGCAGAATAGGCTGCGATGATATAGGAGTACTGTTGGGTGGAGATGTGCAACTCTTCCATCAGAGTTGGCGCAGCTGCCGCCACAGTGTTACGCGTCAGGTAACCCAGCACGGTGCCAAGCGTCACCAGCGCAATCATGTACCAACGTAACCCTTTAATTTTACGCATGTAAAACCTCATCGTTTTGTTATTTCCGCAAAGATCGCGGTCATCTTCCTGCCTGTGGCAGAGGATGCTGTTTACGACGGGGTAACCAAAAAAAGCCGGTACGCCCGAACGTTGCCATAAATAAATTTTGCTAATTCGGTTTCCGTACCGGTCAATCCGATGATGAATCATCGGTAACTATGCATTCCGTCGGCTTATGTATCGCGACGGCAGAAAGATAACTTGTCATACAACTTTAAAAGGTGAGTGCCATCACAAAAGTATGAATCTTAGCGTGGTTATTATTTCGATTAGGCGATGCCAGAGCTGGCGCGGCTTGAGGCGATGTTTACCACTTCGAGGGTAAACAATTTGTCGGCATTTATTGATCTACCTCACGAAAATATCTACAGGCTATGGAAATTGGTGTGATAACTTTGTCAGCATCGCTACATAAGCAATCAGACGCACTCGTTGAGAGGAAGACGATAATGACCCCGTTTATGACAGAAGATTTTCTACTTGATACTGAATTTGCCCGCCGTCTGTATCATGATTATGCGAAAGACCAGCCTATCTTCGATTACCATTGCCATCTGCCGCCACAGCAAATCGCCGAAGACTACCGGTTCAAGAATCTGTATGACATCTGGCTGAAAGGCGACCATTACAAATGGCGCGCGATGCGCACTAACGGTGTCGCTGAGCGCCTGTGTACCGGCGACGCTTCCGACCGCGAGAAGTTTGACGCGTGGGCGGCGACGGTTCCGCATACGATCGGCAACCCGTTATACCACTGGACGCACCTTGAACTGCGTCGCCCATTCGGCGTGACAGGTAAGCTGCTTTCTCCGTCGACGGCGGACGAAATCTGGAATCAGTGCAACGAACTGCTGGCGCAGGATGAATTCTCCGCACGCGGCATCATGCAGCAGATGAACGTGAAAATGGTCGGCACGACTGACGATCCGATCGATTCGCTGGAGCATCACGCAACGGTCGCAAAAGACAGCAGCTTCTCCGTGAAAGTTTTGCCAAGCTGGCGTCCGGATAAAGCCTTCAATATTGAGCAGGCGACCTTCAACGATTACATGGCAAAACTGGGTGAAGTGTCGGACACCGACATTCGCCGCTTTACCGATCTGCAAAGCGCGCTGACCAAACGTCTGGATCATTTTGCGGCGCACGGCTGCAAAGTTTCCGACCACGCGCTGGATGTGGTGCTGTTCGCAGAGTCCAGCGACGCTGAACTGGATAGCATTCTGGCACGTCGCCTGGCAGGCGAGACGCTGAACGAACATGAAGTGGCGCAGTTCAAAACGGCTGTGCTGGTGTTCCTGGGGGCGGAATATGCGCGTCGCGGTTGGGTACAGCAATACCATATTGGCGCCCTGCGCAATAACAACCTGCGCCAGTTCAAACTGCTGGGGCCGGATGTGGGCTTTGACTCTATCAACGACCGTCCGATGGCGGAAGAGTTATCAAAACTGCTCAGCAAACAGAATGAAGAAAACCTGTTGCCGAAAACCATTCTCTACTGCCTGAACCCGCGCGATAACGAAGTGCTGGGCACCATGATCGGCAACTTCCAGGGGGAAGGGATGCCGGGCAAAATGCAGTTCGGTTCCGGCTGGTGGTTCAACGATCAGAAAGACGGCATGGAACGTCAGATGACGCAACTGGCGCAATTGGGTCTGTTAAGCCGCTTTGTCGGCATGCTGACCGACAGCCGCAGCTTCCTGTCTTATACCCGTCACGAATACTTCCGTCGCATTCTCTGCCAGATGATTGGCCGCTGGGTGCAGGCCGGTGAAGCCCCGGCAGATAGTCAACTGCTGGGCGAGATGGTGAAAAACATTTGCTTTAACAATGCGCGTGATTACTTCGCCATTGAACTGAACTAAGGTCCGGGGTTGATATGCAATACATCAAAATCCATGTGCAGGATAACGTTGCGGTCGCGCTGGCTGATTTGGCGCAGGGAACGGAAGTCACTGTGGACAACCACACCGTAACGCTTCGCCAGGATATTGCTCGCGGACATAAATTTGCGCTGAGTGACATCAGGAAAGGGGCGTACGTGATTAAGTATGGTCAGCCTATCGGCCATGCTTTGACGGACATTGCGGCGGGTGAACATATTCACGCCCACAATACTCGCACCAATCTGAGCGATTTGGATGAGTATCGCTATCAACCCGATTTTCAGGATCTTCCTGCGCAACCGGCGGATCGCGACGTGCAGATTTATCGTCGCGCTAATGGGGACGTCGGGGTACGAAACGAACTCTGGATCCTGCCAACCGTTGGCTGCGTCAACGGGATTGCGCGCCAGATCCAGAGCCGTTTTCTGAAAGAGACGAATGATGCAGAGGGCACTGATGGTGTCTTCCTGTTCAGCCACACCTACGGCTGCTCGCAGCTTGGCGACGACCACATCAACACCCGCACCATGCTGCAAAACATGGTCCGTCATCCGAACGCTGGCGCGGTGCTGGTGATTGGCCTGGGGTGTGAAAACAACCAGGTCGATGCCTTCCGCGAAACGCTGGGCGACTTCAATCCTGAGCGTGTGCACTTTATGATTTGTCAGCATCAGGACGATGAAGTGGAGGCGGGACTTGAGCATCTTCATCAGCTTTATGACGTGATGCGCCACGACAAACGCGAGCCGGGGAAACTGAGCGAGCTGAAGTTTGGTCTGGAGTGTGGTGGTTCAGACGGGCTTTCCGGGATCACCGCGAACCCGATGCTTGGTCGCTTCTCTGACTACATGATTGCCAACGGCGGCACCACCGTGCTGACCGAAGTGCCGGAGATGTTCGGGGCGGAGCAATTGCTGATGAGTCACTGTCGCGACGAAGAAACGTTCGGCAAACTGGTCACCATGGTCAATGACTTCAAGCAGTATTTTATCGCCCACAATCAGCCGATTTACGAAAACCCTTCGCCGGGTAACAAAGCCGGTGGGATCACCACGCTGGAAGACAAGTCGTTGGGTTGCACGCAGAAAGCGGGTTCCAGTCAGGTGGTTGACGTGCTGCGCTACGGCGAGCGTTTGAAAACCCACGGTCTGAATCTGCTGAGCGCGCCGGGTAATGATGCGGTAGCCACCAGTGCGCTGGCGGGTGCCGGTTGTCACATGGTGTTGTTCAGCACCGGTCGCGGTACTCCTTACGGCGGATTTGTGCCGACGGTGAAAATTGCCACCAACAGCGAACTGGCGGCGAAGAAAAAGCACTGGATCGACTTTGATGCGGGTCAGTTAATCCACGGCAAAGCGATGCCGCAACTGCTGAATGAGTTTATTGATACCATCGTCGATTTCGCCAACGGTAAGCAGACCTGCAACGAACGCAATGATTTCCGCGAACTGGCTATCTTTAAAAGCGGCGTAACGTTGTAAAAAGTGCCGAATGACGGCAAAACGCCTTATCAGGCCTACGCTGGCAGGCCTGATAAGCGCAGCGCCATCAGGCATTGTTAATGGAGTTGATGTCGTTTATGACCGCGTATTGGCTGGCTCAGGGCGTCGGTGTGCTCGCGTTTCTGATTGGCATTACGACGTTTTTCAACCGCGATGAGCACCGCTTCCGACTCCAGCTTGCCGTCTATAGCGCCACGATAGGCGTACACTTCTTTCTGATGGGCGCCTGGCCCGCCGGGATGAGCGCGGAACTCAATACCGTGCGTACTCTGGTGTCGATGCGCACCCGCAAACTGTGGGTGATGGCGCTGTTCATTATCCTCACCCTGGTGCTAGGGCTGGCGAAACTACAGCATGCGATGGAAATTCTGCCCATCATCGGCACGCTCGCCAGTACCTGGGCGCTGTTCCGCTGTAAAGGATTAACGGTGCGCTGCGTGATGTGGTGTGCGACTGCCTGTTGGGTGGTACACAACTTCTGGCTGGGATCGATCGGCGGAACGCTGATTGAAGGCAGTTTTCTGGTGATGAACGGGCTGAACATTATTCGTTTCTGGCGTATGAAACGCCGGGGAATCGATCCATTCAAAATTGAGAAAAGCGTACAGGAAGAGACCCCTTCCGCCAAATGACGGAAGGGTTTATGGCTTAGCTACGCAGCGCGTTATTCGCCAGACGTTCGTCTTCAGCCTGGCAGGCTGCCGCGGTAAACAGGACGTCAGTGGAGGAGTTCAGCGCCGTCTCACAGGAATCCTGCAGCACGCCGATGATAAAGCCGACAGCAACCACCTGCATGGCGATATCGTTCGGGATACCAAACATATTACAGGCCAGCGGGATCAGCAGCAGCGAGCCACCTGCAACACCGGATGCGCCGCAGGCGCACAGCGAGGCGACCACGCTCAACAGCAGCGCGGTGGGCAGATCCACCGGAACGCCCAGCGTATGCACCGCTGCCAGCGTTAACACCGTAATGGTGATCGCCGCGCCCGCCATATTGATGGTGGCGCCCAGCGGAATAGAAACGGAATAGGTATCGCGATCCAGATTCAGTTTTTCACACAGCGCCATATTCACCGGAATATTCGCTGCTGAACTGCGGGTGAAGAAAGCATAAACGCCGCTTTCACGCAGGCAGGCAAAAACCAGCGGATACGGATTGCGACGAATTTTCCAGAATACCAGCAGTGGGTTGATCACCAGCGCGACCAGAGCCATACAGCCGACCAGCACAACCAGCAGTTGCGCGTAGCCCCACAGCGTGGAGAAGCCGGTGGTGGCGAGGGTCGATGCGACAAGACCAAAAATACCAATCGGGGCAAAGCGGATCACCAGTTTCACCATAAAGGTCACGGCGTTCGACATATCATTGACCAGATTTTTGGTGGTGTCGTTGCCATGACGCAGGGCAAAACCAAGGCCGACCGCCCACACCAGGATGCCGATATAGTTGGCATTCAGCAGCGCATCAATAGGGTTAGAGACCATGCTCATCAGCAGGCCACGCAGTACTTCTACAATGCCTGACGGTGGCACGATATCATGCGAACTGGTGACCAGATGCAACGTTGAAGGGAAGGCGAAGCTGAAGACTACCGCGGCGAGCGCCGCAGAAAACGTCCCCAACAGATAGAGAAACAGAATCGGGCGAATGCTGGTTTTTTGCCCGTGCTGATGGTTGGCGATCGACGCCATCACCAGCATCAGAACCAGAATCGGGGCGACGGCTTTTAACGCACCGACGAACAATGTGCCGAGCAAGCCAACGGCAATGGCTGCCGGTTTTGAAATCCATGCCAGTAAGATCCCCAGTACGAGACCGACCAATATTTGTTTAACCAGGCTTCCTTGAGCCAAACGCTGTAGCAGCCCCGATGAACGTTGCGTAGTCATTTCTTGATCCTTACAGTGTGTTGTTGCTCATCCTTCGCGCGTTCTATGGACGCCGCTTTCCGGATGTAACAAAGTGTTTGCCTGGTTGAGTATAAGGAAAGATAACGCTTCGGGAAGCGAAATATGCTGGATTTCATGCTGCGGTCATGTTTTGTAACTTGGTGTTAACAGTATTGTGACATGTTCTACAAAAAGCAGAGGCCAGATTATCTATTGGCCGGGGACGCGCTAGCGTCGCCCGGCACGACAGAATTACGCCTGTTGTTTCTTATCATGCTGGTAGTTGACCCAGGCATTGATCAGTAACGTCACGACCAGGATGCCAAATACCACGCCGAGCGAAATCGCAATCGGGATATGGTAGAAGTCGACGATCAGCATCTTTATACCGATAAACACCAGGATCACCGCCAGACCGTATTTCAGCATAGAGAACCGCTCTGCAACTCCCGACAGCAGGAAGTACATGGCACGCAGGCCCAGAATCGCGAACAGGTTCGAGGTCAGAACGATGAACGGGTCAGTCGTAACAGCAAAAATAGCCGGAATACTGTCGACCGCAAAAATAACGTCGCTCAGTTCCACCAGGATCAATACCAGCAGCAGCGGCGTGGCATACAGCAGACCCTTTTTACGCACGAAGAAATGTTCGTTCTCGATAGTATCCGTCATGCGCAGATGCCCGCGCAGCCAGCGCACCAGTGGTTTATCGCCAATGCCGGCGTCATCTTCTTTCGCCAGCGCCATTTTTACCCCGGTAAACAGCAGGAAAGCGCCAAACACATACAGCATCCATTCGAACTGCGTAATCAGCCAGGTACCAGCAAAAATCATTATCGTACGTAGTACGATGGCACCCAGCACGCCGTAGACCAGTACCCGACGTTGCAGGGCAGGTGGCACCGAGAAGTAGCTGAACAACATCAGCCAGACAAAGACGTTATCGACGGCGAGGGATTTTTCGATCAGATAACCCGTGAGGAACGCCAGCGCCTGCGGATCGGCGACGGCGCGGCCTTCGGTTTGTACCAGGTACCACCAGAATGCAGCGTTAAACAGTAGCGAGAGCGTGACCCAGACCAGGGACCAGGCAGCCGCTTGCTTCATGGTCATCGTATGTACGCCACGACGCCCCTGCAAAAAGAGGTCGATAGCCAGCATGATCACCACAACAACAGCGAATCCGCCCCATAACAACGGTGTGCCGACAGTATTCATCATCATTCCTTACACATAAAAAAACGGCCAACGTCGGAAGACGTCAGCCGCTGCTTTTTTATGCATAGACCTCGCCTTCCGGCAAGGTCTCACTTACAACAAAAAAAGAATGCGTTAGCGCATTCCTTTGTCGTTGCCCGGTGACCGGATGTGGTTTTTCACACATCGTAATGACGATCGACCGACAATGAAGTTACTCCCCTTTGCAGGTAACAAAATATGACAGGCCACGCATTCCGTCAATGGCCTGTAACATCTGTTTTACAATGTTTTACGCAGTCGCTGCGCGGCTGACATCGTCTGCCGGGAAGATGACGCCGGTCTGGCGACGAATCTCGGTTAACAGTTTTGCCGTGATGCGACTGTTGGACAATCCAGGGTGATTCACTTCATTGGCATCCACCAGTGCTGCAAACGCCTGTGCCTCATACAGCATAGTATTGATGTGCTGCGGTTGGGTAAGATCCTGGGTTTTCCCGCCGCGCGGAACAAAACAAACCTTCTGGCATTCGGAGATTTTTTCGATCACCAGCGATCCGGCTTCGCCCTGAATTTCACTGTCGACAACGGAATCACTCACTTTGGAATGCTGGAGGGTGACGCTGAAATCACCGTAGTCCATCACCACCACGCCGTGGGCATCGACGCCGCTCTCCAGCAGACTGGCAGAGGCCTGTACGCTGTGCGGTTCGCCCCATAGCGCCACGGCGGAAGCCAGGCAGTAGAAGCCAATGTCCATGATCGAGCCATTGGAGAAGGCCGGGTTAAAGGTGTTCGGGTTTTCGCCGTCAAGATAGCGCTGATAGCGCGACGAATACTGACAGTAATTGAGGAACGCTTTGCGCATTTTACCGACTTTCGGCAGCGATTGTTGTAAGAGCAGGAAGTTAGGCAGACTGGCGGTTTTAAACGCTTCGTAAAGCACCACTTGATTTTCCCGCGCACAGGCGATGGCGGCTTCGACTTCGGCCAGATTCGACGCCAGCGGCTTCTCGCAGATCACATGCTTTTTATGACTCAGAAACAGTTGGGTCTGGGGAAAGTGCAGCGAGTTTGGGCTGGCAATGTACACTGCGTCAATCGCCTCGCTTTGCGCCATTGCATCCAGCGAGGTAAACAGATGCTCGACGAGGTAATCATTGGCGAAGGTTTGCGCCTGTTCGAGGCTGCGGGAATAGACTGCGGTTAACTTATATTTGCCGGTCTCATGGGCGGCATCCACAAACTGGCGGGTGATCCAGTTTGTGCCAATCACTGCGAAACGTATCATAAATGCCTTCAGGCTCCATAAAGGGATTCTGTCGTCAATTTAGCACGCCTTTATGACAAAGCCAGTGCGCTACTGCGCAGTTTCCTTTAACGACAACTGCGTCAACCAGAGGCGGGTATCAAATTCCAACTGGTGATAGTGCGGTTCCATGTGACAGCAAAGCTGATAAAACGCCTTGTTGTGCTCCTTTTCCTTCAGATGTGCCAGTTCGTGGACGACGATCATTCGCAAAAAGGGTTCCGGCGCGTTGCGAAACACGGTGGCGACGCGGATCTCGGCTTTCGCTTTCAGCTTGCCGCCTTGTACGCGAGAGACCGCTGTGTGCAGGCCGAGCGCATTCTTCAGCACGTGGATCTTATTGTCATACATCACTTTGTTGATCGGCGGGGCGTTACGCAGAAATTGATTTTTCAGATCCTGGGTGTATTGCCAGAGCGCTTTATCCGTCGCGAAATCATGCGTTCCCGGATAGCGCTTTTCCAGCACCGCGCCCAGCCGTTGCTCGGCAATCAGCGTGCGCACCTGAGAAAGCAGTTGCTCCGGGTAGCCCTGGAGGTAAGTTAATTGGCTCATCGTCACCCATGCAAATCATAAAAAGTGTATACTCACGCACCCTTTTACGGGATACGCCGAAATTTTACCATTCAGGAGGGCCGATGAGCCACACAGACAACGGTTTCCGTTCACTGACACTAAAACGTTTCCCGGAAACGGACGACGTTAACCCACTGTTGGCGTGGGAAGCGGCCGATGATTATCTGCTGCAACAGGTGGACGATACGGAGATTCGCGGCCCGGTGCTGATCCTGAATGATACCTTCGGTGCGCTAAGCTGTGCGCTGGCGGAGCAGTCGCCGTACAGCATTGGTGATTCGTATTTAAGCGAACTGGCAACGCGGGAAAACCTGCGCCATAACGACCTCGCGGAGTCCAGCGTCAAGTTTCTCGACAGCACGGCAGAGTACCCGCAGGCGCCGGACGTGGTGCTGATCAAAGTGCCGAAAACGCTGGCACTGCTTGAGCAACAGCTGCGCGCGCTGCGAAAAGTGGTGACCCCGCAAACCCGTATCATTGCTGGCGCGAAGGCGCGGGATATCCATAACTCCACGCTGGAGCTGTTTGAGAAAGTGCTCGGTCCAACGACTACCACGCTGGCGTGGAAAAAGGCGCGTCTCATCAATTGCACCTTCAGCGAGCCGGCTCTGGCTGATGCGCCGGAAACGCTGAGCTGGAAACTGGAAGGCACCGACTGGACCATCCACAACCATGCCAACGTCTTCTCCCGCACCGGCTGGATACTGGCGCCCGTTTCTTTATGCAGCATCTGCCAGAGAATCTGG